>DAOTAI010000650.1:0-1744 GCA_035593865.1 Acidobacteriota bacterium | reverse complement strand
ACGCGTAACGTTCTCGAGTACGCGCAGGAGGGAGGCCGCTATGGGTACCCCGCCAAAGGTTTGAAAGACGCCTTCGGGAGTGGGCGTCAGGACACCGAGATCAATAATGTTGCGGTGAATTACGTGCGAGCCTTCTCTCCGAGTTTGATCAACGAGCTGCTCGTCGGAGTGAATCGCAACTTCAACAGTTCCGGGACCTTGGCCGACTTCACGGATTGGTCGACGAAATTGGGCTTTCCCAATCCTTTCGGTGCCACCGGCTGGCCGACCCTCGGCGCCTGGATCTACTGGGATTCCGACAACCGCAAGGACCAGGCCTTGACTGCCGTGAAACTGGATAACAATACGACGTGGATCCGGGGAGATCACACCTTCGAGTTCGGCGGCAGGCTGCAGAGAGAACACAACAATGTTCGGGAACTGCAACAGGCGCAAGGCTCGCATAACTTCCATGGGGGCTGGACGTCGCTGTATGACCCGGTGGGAGACCAGGGGGCCCCATACACGGGCTTCGGCATGGCGGAGCTGTTGTTGGGCCTTCCCGGCTACCTTTCCAACCAGTACAACCGAGGTTATTTTTACTTCCGCCAGTGGGAAATGGCGCTGTACGCTCAGGACACCTGGAGGGTTCACCCCCGAGTGACCTTGCGGCTGGGAGTGCGCTGGGACAAGTGGACCCCTTATCAGGAAGAACAGAACCGGCTGACGGCCATCGACACCAACACGGTATTTGAGCGCTTTGAGGTGATCACTCCCGCGGGTCATCCCATGGAGTCACTTCCCGGAATCCCCGCGTCGGTGTTGGCCTCATGGGCGAATCGAGGTCTAACGTGGGTTACGGCGGATCAGGTTCCCGGCTACCCGGGCAACCTGTTCCAGGCGGACAACAACAATTTCGGACCCCGTCTGGGAGTTTCCGTCCGGATTGCCAACAAAACGGTTCTACGGGGATCCTACGGCGAATATTTCTGGACGATGCCCCTTTCCCAGATGCTGCAGTCAATGAGGATCAATCCGCCGCTTAATCTTCGTTTCACCAACCAGCCGAATATGAAGGACGACAGCGGCACCTGGGTACTGAGAAATGCGCCCGGTCCTCAAGATTATCTGGGCGCTATCGGGATAGATACGGAAGGGATCGTTCGCCTTCCGGCCAATGCTCAAGGTGGCCTGATGTTCGACGGACGCAACTGGAAAGAGTCTCACGCCCGGACCTGGAATGTCACTTTGGAGCATGAGCTGTTCAAGGACACGAGTCTTCGCCTGAGTTACATTGGAACCCAGGGACGGGACCTCGAGCAGCGGGCTTCTATCAACAGCCAAGAGCATGAATACAACTACGTGGCTCGAACCGGCGAGGCTCCGATCGGTAACCGCGATCAGCTGCTCCGACGGAATCCCGACTGGGCCCTGAACTTCCTGAACCGGACGGGTTACTCGAATACGCATTCCGGGCAAATCGAGATCGAAAAGAAGTACTCGGACGGCATGGCCTTTCAATGGTTCTATGTCTTTACCCGCTCTCTGACCACAAGTGACGCCGGCGGGTTCGAGAGTGGTGATGCAAACATCAACGCTACAAACGGTGTTTATCAGGTGCCGGAAAATCATCAAATCATGGGTAACCCCGACCTCTCTTATGAGGAACGGCTGCGAATGGTCTATTTCAACAGCGTCAACATTCCGCCGCACCAGATCAAGTTTAACGGGATTATTGACCTGCCCTTCGGCCGGGGTGCTCGCT
>DAOTAI010000147.1:0-10988 GCA_035593865.1 Acidobacteriota bacterium | reverse complement strand
CATGGAATTGAGGCGGCTTTGGCGCGTCGGGTGGTGAAACCCTTCTGCCCGGACTGACCCGTGCCCAGGCATTTTTCGTAGGTTTGCTCCAGTCGCGATGCGAACCGGTCCCAGGACAGTTCGCGAATCGCCTTGTTTCTGGCATTTTCCGCGAGCCTTTTCCTCTCCGTCTCGTTCTTCACCAGGGTGAGCGTCGCACGAGCAAACGCGGTTGCGTCACCGGGCGGAACGAGAACCCCGGTTTCCCTGTCCTGGATTACGTCCCTTACTTGGCGGGAGTCTGTGGCCACGATAGCTTTGCCAGCCATCATGTACTCGAAAATTTTCAGGGGAGTTCCGGTGCCGCCGGCGGAAGGGTCCAGGGCAAGGTCGGCGGCCAGGGCTACATCTGCAGCCGACAAGATTTCGGGGATACGTGCATGCGGCACTCTGCCCGTCAGAATCACATCGTCGGTGAGGTCCAGTTCGCGAATCCTTGCTTGGATCTTGGCCCTGTCGTCGCCGTCGCCAACCAGGACCAGTTTCACGCCAGGTGACTCCTGCTGCACGACGGCGAAGCTTTGAAGAATGAGTTCCAGGTCGTGCCAGGGGTAAAAGCCTCCCACCCAAACGAGGACACATGCGCTATCCACACCTGATTCCTTCCTGAACGCTGAGGACGCAGTCTTAATGGCGAACGATTCGGGGTCTGCGGCGCAGGGGATGAAGTCGACCTTATCAGGATTGACCTTCCATGTACGTATCAGGTGTTCTTTGAGGGCTTCGGACACTGGAACGATTCTGGAGGCCAGGCGCAGGTTCAAGCGGAAAGTCGCTTTAGCGAGCAGTCGTCGCACGGCAGCGTCCGGTTCTCCCCTGAATTTCCGCTGGGCCAAGGGATCTGCGTGAACTTCCAGGACATAGGGGATTCGAAGCCGGGCAGCTGCAAGCACGCCTCCCAGGCCCATCAGATTGTATCGCTCGTGAATCAGATCAAAGGGACCACCTTCCCGGCAACCCTCGAAAACCCGGAAGCTGTCGAACAGAGCGAGATAAGGAAATCTCACAGTTTTCTGGATGCGCCGAATGCCACGCTCGAAGAACTGGAAGGTTCTTGTCCCGCTCAGACCAGGATCCAGAAACTCTGCGTTGCCGGGCTCCTGCTCGAATATTTTCAAGCTCTGTGTGCAGAGCAGACGAAGGCCCCTGGGAGCAATCAGGACGACCTGATGCCCACGCTGCGCCAGGCTTCTCAGGGTGTGATAAACGTGGACGACGGGGGCCGTCGGCTCGGCAAAATCGGTCCCATTACTCTGGAAGACATGTGCGATACGAAGTCGGGGGACTGTGGATTCAAACGACAAGGAAAGTCACTCTCAAGAAACCGGCGGCTGGAGCGAGGTATGTCTGGCCACGGAACTACGCGTTTTTAGCTGGCAGCAGGCATCTACTGCACATAGCCCAAAGCTCGAAGCCTGTTTACCAGTGCAGAATCGTTTTCGTCTTCCTTTATCAGGTCCGGGAATCGGCCGTGGCGAGTGACGAAAGCCCTGACGGGATCCCCGTCGAGCGCTCGTTCTCGCCGATTCAGAGATTCGTACTCGGTCAGATCGATCTTATACAAGGAGTTCCCGAGTCGTTCTGATATCAGGTACTTGCCGTCGGCCGTATAAAGAGCCACTCCGCCGTATCCGTAGCCGGCAGAGTCCGCATAGATAGGCCGTTCGGCAGGCCTGAACAACGAGACGCCGTCATAGGCATCGTGATCTGGCTCGAGACCAAGAATGTCCAACAGGGTGGGGGCGACATCCACGAGGCGGAAAACGCCGGGATACGTTCCGCGTAACCCTATTCCCCAGATTAATAAAGGGACCCTGATGAGGGCATTGTAAGGCTCGAGCTGATGACGCCACAGTTCGTCACTCTCGGAAGAATCTCGAAGGTCTTCTTCGAGGTCCCACAGCATCTCGCCGTGATCCGACATGATCATGATGATCGTGTTGTCTATTTGCCCTCTGTCATCGAGAACCCGGAGGACGGGGTTTAAGAATTCGTTCTCCCAGCGTTCGAGACCCCTCTGAAAGCCCCCAACCAGACGCGACACCCAGCCACGACGGCTGAGCTTGATCACATAGTCGGGATCGTCAAAGATGCCTCGATAAGGCGAATGCGTGTACAGGCTGCGAATCAGCAGAAAGAACGGCGTAATCGGCTCCGGGCTTTCAATCGCGGAAATGGTTGCTTCTCGGATTTCGGTTAACGAACTGAACCGTTTCCCCCGACCAAGAGCGGACCAGCCCCAATGTTGTTCGAAGTACCGTGCTTCCCGGTGTCTCTGCCCCGCGGTTTCACGCATCGTGAAATCCCAGCCATCAAGGATGCTTGTTGCTCGATACCCATGGCATCTCAGTGTTTCGAAGATGGTCGGGCAGGAATCATCAAAATCCCGGCACGCGGATTTCAAAGTCCCGTTATTGCCTGTCAGGTGGGAGACACCGCAGTTAAAGGGATAGCGCGAAGTGAGAAAGGAGAAAAAAGACGGGTAAGTCCAACTGCCTTGAGAAAACGTCAAGGGGAAGTAGGCGGCCTCATTGATCAGCCTGGAGAGCCCCCCGCGTCTCAGGAAGTGATCGAAGATGTCGAATCGCAGTGCGTCCAGGACAATCCAAATGACGTTTTTGCGTCGGGGTGATCTGCCCCGAACCTTTCCCTGTTCGAGTGTCATCGGCATGATCTCCGAGGGACAAGGCGATTTTGAACCAGCCGCAGCCCAGTATTTGTGGGCGATGAAATCATGAGCGAGAAATCCGAGTTCGGTTACCGGCGCTGTCGCTGGTCGGAGATTGCGTTTCACTTTCGCGGCGAACACGGACCAGTCGCCGTCACGCACAAGGTCAGTAGCTTTCGTTAGCTTTCGGCGAAAGTTGGGAAGCATTGACGACATCCGTTCAGTTTTCGGCTGGGATGGTCCAGCGGTGGGGTAAACCGACACGAAACCGTTTGTCTATGACAGTGGGCCGTCCTCCGATACTTCCTCCAATGACATCGAAGAAGCCAGCCCCTTTTATGGAATCCTGCAGTCGGTTGTCTCCGGTGATCGAGATATCTGCTCGATACCTTCCGGGCAATAGAAACAGGTCATCAAGGTGGCAGGTGAAGCACAACGGGTCTTGTCTTTCGAACGAATCGGTGCTGGCCCGGCTCTTGCTTCGGAAAACGGTAACGGGATGGCCGAGATGATCGATGATCTCGATGGTACAGTTCATCCCGGGAAGCTTGCGCGTCACATGCACTCGGAAACGGGCAGGGCCCCCCGACCGTAGAGCCGTGAGCAAGTTGTTGTTCTCATCGAGAATCTCGAACTTCGCAACCTGGCTCATGGCCTTACCACGCCGATCGGTGCGGGCAAGAAGCGGTACGTGCTGCTGGTCTTCGATCGTCTTCAGGTAGGTCGACACCACTTCGCGGATGTCTCCCTGCTTGGCGACGCGTCCCGATTCCAGCAAGATGCCTCGCTCGCAAATCGATTCAATCAGCCCCATGTTATGGCTGACGAAGAGCACGGTCCGTCCTTCTTTGCAGACATCGTCCATCTTGCCCAGGCACTTCCGCTGGAAAGCTGCATCTCCTACGGCCAGGACTTCGTCAACCAGCAGGATTTCGGGCTCCAAGTGGGCCGCGATGGAGAAGGCCAGCCGGACGTACATTCCACTGGAGTAATGTTTGATCGGCGTATCGAGAAAATCGCCCACTTCCGCGAAGGACACGATTTCCTCCATTTTCCGATCGATTTCCTCCTTCCTCATGCCGAGCACAGCGCCGTTCAGGTAAACGTTCTCACGTCCCGTGAGTTCAGGGTGGAATCCGCTTCCTACTTCAAGCAGGGAGGCGACACGCCCGGTGATTTCGGCGTAACCCTCATTAGGGTCAGTGATACCGGCAAGGATTTTCAGAAGGGTGCTTTTGCCGGCGCCGTTTCTTCCGATGACTCCTACGACCTGGCCGCGTCGGACTTCGAAGGTGACATCCTTCACCGCCCAAAGTATCGAATCTGCTTCCGAGGCATGCACCGGGTTTCCTTTAATTACCTGGACGATCCGCCGAAAAGGCGCGGACATTCCCCTCAGGATGCGTTCGCTCAGGTAGTCGGATTTCAGCTGCCCGTGGCTGATCAGGTACCTTTTTCCCAGGTTCTCGACCTTGAGGCAGACCTCGTTCATTGCGCAGGCCTCCTGAAGGCGGCCCTCTGGGCGGTTCCCCAATCTCTACTAGATGACATCGGCAAACGTCCTTTCCATTTTGCGGAAGTAGATCACGGCCGTCACCAGCAGGAGGAAAGCAACGAGAAAGGACACCGTGATCATCCCGGTAGAAAGCGTGGCTTTCCCGACCACGGCCCAGCGAAAACCCTCTACCACGGTGGCCATTGGGTTCATGGCATAGGCCATCCTCCAATGCTCAGGAACCAGGCTCGCGGGGTAAGCGACAGGTGTCGCAAAAAGCCAGATCTGGATCAGGAACGGTACCGCGTGACGCACGTCCCGGAACTGCACGTTGAAGGCGGCGAGCCACAATGCAGCTCCGATGGTCGTTAACAGGGCCAGGATCAGGAAGACGGGGAGCCAGAGCAATGTGGCCGTCGGCCAGTACCCGTAAACCAAGGCAATTCCCAACAGGAAGGGAAAGGCAAGACCCAGATCCGCCAGACCTGCCAGGACGGCGGCCGTAGGCATGGTAATGCGGGGGAAGTATACCTTCCGGACCATGTTGGAGGCCGTTACCAGGTTTTGTGAACCGTGGGTCAGGCCGTTGGCAAGAAAGGTCCAGGGGACCAGGGCCGCAAAAGAGAAGATAGGGTAGGGAGACCCGTCGGACGCGATGCCGGCCAGCCGGCCAAACACGACGCTGAAGACAACCATTGTCAGGAGCGGCTGGAGAATCGCCCAGGAAGCCCCCAGGACAGTCTGCTTATAGCGGACTTTGAGGTCTCTCCAGACCAGAAAGTAGAACAGTTCCCGGTAATTCCAAAGTTCATCGAGTTTCAGGGAGTCCCACCAACCCTTGCTCGGCTCCCTGCGAACTTTCTTCGGCTCAACCGGTGCTGGCACCGGGACGTTAATCTCTAATCTTTCAGTGGTGGTTTCTGATATCACGACACATCCAGAATTAAATGGTGTTAACCGCTTCCTGGTTTGAAGTCGCCCTTAGTTTCTCGCGGCGCTGTAGGAGGCCCTCTCAGCTACCCGCGGGATGGTCCCGAGCAGGCCGTACCCTACAGTCTTGAAATTGCTTCCTGGCACGAAGATGATGTCATTTGGCCGAACCTCAAAATCAGGTTGTTTGCCTCTGAAGATGGCGGCGAAATCGACCGGGTGTTCTTGCCTCTGTCCCTTTTCATCGAAACGAACCAGCATGCCCTTGCTCATCTTGGCGGTTCTAGTCGGTCCGCCTGCCATGGACAAGGCTCGACTAACGAGGTAGGGTTCTCCTTTCGGCATTTCATAGCCTCCGGGCGCTACGACGTCTCCCACGACGTAGAAATAGTCAGTCTCGTCTTTCAAGACATGCAGCAGATCTCCCCCGCGCAAAAGCAGGTTGGGTTCGACCGTCCCGTCCCCAGTCCGCAGCTTGCTCAGGTCTATTTTGATAACGTCGTACTTCGGGCCCGTGGTCTCGTCGGGACCCAAAAGAACGTCTTCTGTTTTGGAATCTGCTCCCGTATCTTCTTCCGTGCCCTTTTCCAGGAAATCATGGTCCGGGGCGGGAGTGTGGCGCCTGTACAAATAGGCGTATTCTCGGGCTCCTCTCATAGTTCCACCGGCCATAGCGATCAGATCAACCAGTTCCAGCTCTCCGTACATCATGTATTGTCCGGGTCTTCCCACCTCGCCGAGAATGTAAACCGGCTGCGCGTGATACTCAGTGACCAGTATCTGAACGTGCGGGTCCTTGATGAGTTTCTTCTGTTGCAGTTCCCTGGCTACGCGTTGCTCAAGATCACGCACTGTCGTTCCAGCGACCCGAAGGACGCCCACGTATCGGAGGTTGACCTTTCCGGAATTGCTGACCCTGACCCCCTGGGTGAATTCCTCCAGGCCTACCACTCTGACCGATAGTAGATCGCCAGGACCCAATCGATAATTGGGTGAGAGCTTCGACTGCTGTCTGCCCGCCTTGGCTGCCGGCTGGGAGTATGCGACAGAGACGAAGCATGCCAACAGCAATGAAAGAATCCATTTGTTTAGGTAACGTCTACTCACGTCGTCCTCCTGCTTTGAAACAAGCGTGGGTCTCGACTTCGCGACTGCGGTTTTTCGTTTATCTGGGAATTATGGTCTTCGTCAGCAGAGAAGGAATAATCCCGAGCATTCCGTAGCCGACATTCTTGGCAGTGCTGCCTGGAATGAAAATGATGTCATTGGGCTGAATCGGAAAGTCCGGCTGTCGTCCGTCCAAGATCGCCGCGAAATCAACCGGGATCTCCTTTCGGTTCCCCTGCTCGTCATAACGAACCAGCAGTCCGTCGCTCATTTTGGCGGTCCGGGTCGGGCCGCCTCCATAAGCGATCGCGCGACTTGCCAACAGCTCGCCTTTCTGAGGTATTTCAAAGATTCCTGCTCTCAAGACGTCTCCGATCACGTAGTAGTAGTCGACCTTTCTCTCTGGGACGAAGAGCACGTCTCCAGCTCTCATGAGCGGATTCGTCTTCAGCATTTCGCCCTGTTTCATAGGCAGCAGATCGACCTCTATAACTTCCACGACGTCTTTTAATTTTTGCCCGGTAGGGTCTTGGCTCAGTTCCGCTTCCGTAGGCGGGGGTGCGCCGGGCTTACGACGGTGAAGGTAAGCAGTATCGGCCGATGTGTAGTCCAATCCTCCGGCCATCAAAATGGCATCCATCAGGTAGAGGTCCTGGGTCATGATGTATTCGCCCGGGACGTCCACATCTCCGAGGACGTAAATCGGTTTGTGACGGTACTCCTCGATAAATACAAGCACTTCAGGGTCCTTAAGGAGCTTCTTTTCTTTCAGCGCCCTTGCGATTCGCGCCTCGAGTTCCGCGGCCGTAAGGTCCGCGGCTTTGACAAGTCCCACATACGCCAGGTTGATATCTCCCTCGTTGGAAATCCGCACGGACTGAAAGCCTGAGAAAGGACCGGCGCCGACGACTTCAATCTGCAGACGATCACCGGGGCCTAACCGGTAATCACGCGACAACCCTGGCAGTCTGAGGAAATCTCCTTCTCTCTGATCGGTCCGCAGTTCTCCGCTGTAGTTAGGAGGAAGTCGCTGGGGCTCCTCGTTCATTTGAGCAAAAAGGGAAGTCACCATGCTGACCGCTAAGAACATCAGTCCAAAGGTGACTCCCGCCGACTTGGACATAATGAAGCCTTGTTTTTTCCTTGTCTTGAATTGGAAACGCATGGTATTGACCTCCAAAATGCGAAAAGTCGTTCGCATCAGTACGCGCCCCGGCGCTTGACGACGGCTGGAAGTGTCTGTACGAGCAGAATTTGAAGATCCAGCCAGATGCTATAGTTGCGTATGTAATACATATCAAGACGAACCCGCTGCCGGTATGACAGATCGGATCGTCCCGATACTTGCCAGAGACCCGTGATTCCAGGCTTCACCGTCAGAAGATTCATCCTGTGCTGGCCATACTTCTCGACCTCTTCGGTTGTGATCATGCGTGGACCGACAAGACTCATCTGGCCGAGCAGAACATTGAAAAGCTGCGGTAGCTCGTCAAGGCTGTATTTCCTGAGCCAGGCTCCGACTTTCGTCACTCTCGGATCATTCTTGAGCTTGTGATTCTCTTTCAGTTCCCTAAGCAGATCGGGGTTCTGGGCGATGATCCTGTCTCCGTCGACTCGCATCGTCCTGAATTTGAAGGCGTCAAACGGGCGCCCGGAGACTCCCAGCACTCTCCTCCTGTGAAGAATTGGCCCGGGCGAGGTCAGCTTAATCAGAAGAGCAATCACCGCCATCATCGGCAGGAGTGCAATCAAAAGCACAATCGCCAGAGAGTATTCGAGGACGGTTTTTACGAAGAGCTGCTGCGGTTCGAGACGGATCTTGTTTACCGTGACCAAAGGAACCGTCCCGAGCGTTCGAACGGTTACCCCAGTCGTCAGCAACTCGTACAAACCGGACGAGAGCTGGAGGTGAACACCCCGCAGTGGATTGACGGCCTCGCATATGGCCATCAGTTGCTCTCGGCTGACAGCCGTGACTGCAACGATCAGCTCCTCAACCTCGTTTTGCTGAAGAAGATCCTTAACAGAGTCAATAGAGTCGACCGAGCCTAGCAGCGGCCCCCCAAGCGGTGCCCCGTCCTGGCTGCCATTGGCACCGGCTACAAAACCCACCACACGAATTCCCGAGGCTCGCCAGTTAGCCAAGTCCGCCGCCAGGGCCTGCGCTTCCTGATTGGTTCCAACGATGACCGCCGGGATCAACAGATACCCGCGGCCGCGGATTGCGTACACCGCCCGTCGCCAGCAAAAGCGTGTAACGATAATCAGGAGGGAGGAGAGTATCCAGGTGAAGATCACCCAGAAGCGGGAGACAATGAACCTGGGTTCAACGAAGGTTGCGACGATGACCAGCATTGTTCCCGTCGTGCAGGCATGAAAGACTCGGGCGTATTCCCCGACTCCGCCCAGGATCAAATGCGGGTTATAGAGGTTGAAGGCCCTAAAGACCAGAATCCAGATCGGAATCAGGATTAAGGCCAGGGTAGGGTAGAAATCCGGATTCGGAACGACGTCTGGAGCAACTGTCCAGCGCAGGTCGAACCGGAACCAGAAGGACATCAGGAAAGCCAGCCCAAGGGTCAGGCCGTCCGATATGACCAGAATCGCCAAAAGGACAGCGCGCTGAGCTTTGAGCGACCAGGCCGCGGTTTGCGGGTAGGCGAGAGCACCGCTCGAAAAAAGAACTCTTCCGGTGTCGATTCCCATATTGTTCGCTGTGAGGACTCAGGCAGCCTGTCGAATTGAGGCGCCCTGTTTCTCGGCGTGGTCAACCTGCCCGAATCGGACTCGATTCCACGCCCGTTCATGGATGAAATAGAGGAGACACTTGGTGAACAGCTCGACGAATCCGATTGACAGTGCGAAACTTGCCTTCCGGGTCACCAGGTACGAGATCATCATCGTGTCAAGCGTTCCCGTTACCCTCCAGGAAATTGACTTGAGGAGACTTCGATGAACGTGATCAGACATATTGCGGGATCACAAAGAGGGCAACGCTGAAATCAGCAAGCGATATCGCTCCTTGACGACGGAAAGATGCTCGCGGTGAGAGGGAGCGAAAGGGATCACGAGAGGCGGTATGACGATTCGAAGGCAACTCGCCACAAACAGAATCAGTTTGTAGAAGATGCCCCCCCAGTGTCCGTCATGCTTTCGAAAATACTCCAGCTTGCTTCGGTAAAGCTGCAGGAACATATCGGGCGCCACCTGCCGGGTGCTCTGCCCGCCGTAATGGATAACATGGGCGGTAGGAAGCCACCAGATCGACCAACCGGCCGTCCTGATGCGGCGACAAAGATCAGCCTCCTCCGCGTAGATGAAAAACCGCTCGTCAAACAGGCCGACCTGTTCAATGACGGTTCTCTTAATCATGATGCAAGCGCCCTGGACACCCTCGACCTTGCGGGGCCTACCGGAGCGGCTCCATTTCGAGACGGGATAAGCGATAGCGGATGAAGACGATCCAGGCCCAGCAGGCACCAGGCTTCACGGAAAAGTGCAGGCACCGGGAAGCAGGATGGCTGAACAGCTCCGTCTGGTCCAATCAGGCTGGGCCCCACCGCTCCGGTTGAAGGATCGCTCTCGAGACGCCGTATCATCTCCCTTAGGGCGCCCTGTCGAAACTCCGTGTCGGGGTTCAGCAGAAGGATGTAATCTCCCGTACACGAACGGAATGCCTGGTTGTTAGCCGCCGCGAAACCCGTATTCTTTTGGTTGGCGATGAGCTGAACCTTCGGGAATTCCCGACGTAGCATGTCGGGGGTCCCGTCAGTGGAGGCGTTGTCGACCACCAGGCATTCGACTTCCCATCCGTTCAAGAGCTCAGCCTCACGTTCCAACGAACAGAGGCACTTCTTCAACAGCTCGCGGACGTTCCAGCTGACGATGATAACCGAGAGAACAGAATTCATAACGATATCATCGGTTGTTACAAAACGGATCTCTGCAGGGGAGAATTACCGGGTGGTATGGACCGGCGGTTGGGATAGCGCTTCCGTCGGGTTTGAGTTTTGGGCGCGGTTCCGGTAGAGAGCCGGATCAATCGCAGCGGCCATTCTGGCCGTATCGAGTTTGCGCCCCAGGAAGCGCTGGATTTGGGCGGCCTGTTCGGCCGGGTTTTGAACCACCTCCCGGTAGTTCACTTCCAGAACCTCAAAATTGGGCTGCCGTTTCAGCCATGCCTTGACGTTCTGAAGGTGGTTCCTGAAATGCTCCTTGATCTGCTCATCGTCCTGGGCAAGCGGCTCTCCTCGGCGCTCGAGCATCTTGTTCTGGGACGCGATCACCTCGTCTAGGTCGCGATTCAGGAAAACCACCTTGTAGAAGTTATCCGGGGGCAGTTCGGGCAGGAGACTTGAGATGACCTTGATAGCCTTTCCGCGAGCTTCTCTCAACCAGCTCTTGTCGCTTTCGTTGCGAAGGTTCTTGACCCTTTCGACTTCGTAATAGCCCTTGGGGTTGTCCTCGTCGGGGCGGCGCTGGTTATCAGTGCATACTTTCAGCCCCCCAGCCTCCACCATTTTCATGGCCATCGAGGTGCCTGAGCGGGGCAAGCCGGAAATGACTGTAATGGGCTCTCCGTACCTGATTCTTCGCGAAAGGTCCTTCAACAGCGGCATCGTGTGTTCTCCTCACATTCATTCAGGCTCGTCCGAGCGCCCAGCCCAGATGCTCCAGCCCGACCCGCACAGCCTGCTTGAACGTCCGCTGGTCGCTGAGCAACATCTTAACGTATGTGCGAATCGGTCC
>DAOTAI010000146.1:0-11019 GCA_035593865.1 Acidobacteriota bacterium | reverse complement strand
CGCATCATTTTGATGAAATCGAATACCTGATCAGCGCTCCGGGGGCGGTGGGTTTCATCCGGGCGCTGCCGCGCCCTCCTTCGAAACCCACCCTACGCCGGAGACCTGCTGGTTTTTCACACCTTCTGACAAGGCGCATCATCTTGATGAAATCGAATACCTGACCAGTATTCCCTCCACAAACTGCGCCATCAACTCTCCGTCTTCCAGCTGGTAGTGAACAGTGGTAAGAGTAAATTCGCCGAGCGGTTTCACCTCCCGCCTGGTTGGCTCCCCGTACTCCTGTTCCAGCTCTTCTTCGGTGAGACCCTTCTTCAGCCGGAAAGAGCTTGGAGCCATCCAATCTCCTTCGTCCCGTTCGCGAGCCACAAAATCACTGGCCTCAAAATCGACGTAATCAGCAAGTGCCGCCTGAACTGCTTCAGGGGTGAGTGCTTCGACGGGAACCGATTGCTTGAACCAGAGATTAAAACGTGAACCGGAGTTAAGTCGTCGCTCCCGCTCTTCAGCTTGTCTCAGCAGTTCTACGCGCGCGGCTTCCGCGCGAAGATGCGCTTCCTGTCGTTCACGATCGGCACGCAGATGGTCGAGTTGCTCTTGGAGACGTCGCTTCTGTTTCGGGTCCCTTTCTCTTTTGACTTCCTCTTCCAGTCTTTTTTCCCGGTCTGACTTCGGCACATAAGTGCTGATGGAGGAACCAGGAACAGAATCGCCGAGTGTTCCGTACCCGCCGCCGTCCAGCTGGAACTCGATGTTCCTTTTGTTTACCTTCACCAGCGTGACCATGGCCCTGTCACCGCGCCGGATACTGACGCCGTAGCGTTTCAGTCGCTTACCCACCTCGGAGAAGTCAACTCGCTGACCTTCCTCCACGTGGATATCCACTCCGCTTTTATCTCCGGGCATGTCCATTTTCACGGTGACTTCCATCCCCTCAAAATGCCGCTTGAGCTCCGCCTGGTCTTGCGCCCAGGCGAGGGCCGACAAGCTGAGGAACGAAAAGGCCAGAAGTGCTTTATTAACCATAGACGGCGGCCATTTTACTACGCGGCTCCCATCTCCTGGCCGTTTCTATTGACCAGAAGCGCGGAAAAGTATGTAATTCCAGCGGACGGATACCCGTTGCGGAAAGGAAGAATATGAGTCTAAACCTTTTCTCCCGTGTGCAGATAGTCGTTCTGACAATTCTGAGAATCGCTATCGGCTGGCATTTTCTTTACGAGGGAACAGCGAAGCTTCTGACGCCGGATTGGACATCGGCGCCGTACCTTCACACAGCGCGCGGCATATTTGGCGGCCTTTTCCAGGCCATGGCGACCAGCCCGGCGCTGCTGAAGGTGATCGACCTGATCAATATCTGGGGCCTGATTCTAATAGGCCTCGCTCTTCTGCTGGGAGCCTGGACTCGAATCGCAGCTGTCGGCGGTGTTTTCTTTCTACTGCTCTATTACCTTGCTCATCCGCCGTTGATTGCAACCGACCTGCGTGTTCCGGCCGAAGGACATTACCTGTTCCCGGTCGACAAGAATTTCGTCGAGCTGGTGGCCTTGGGGTTCTTGTTTTTTGTTCCTGCGAGACTGCTGCCTGGTCTGGACCAACTGTGGGGCAACCTTAAAAGCCGGAAACGGCCGTCAACTAAAGAAACGGCCGAGATCGAGCCACTTGGTGCAGGTTCCCTTTCTCGCCGGAACCTGGTGGCCAATCTGACGGCGGTCCCCTTGCTGGGCATCTTTTCTTACGGCGCCGCCAAGAAATACAAGTGGGAGAAGACCCACGCGATCACCGGTGCAACCATTCAGCTACAAGAATCGAAGCTCGAAGAGCTGAAAGGTGAACTGCCGAAAGGCAGGCTGGGGAACCTCGAAGTGAGTCGCCTGATTCTGGGTAACAACCTGATTGGCGGCTGGTCCCATGCGCGGGACTTGATTTACGCCAGTGCGCTTTTCAAGGCCTACAACACTGACAGGAAGGTCTTCGAGACGATTGAGCTCGCAGAGCGGGCTGGCATCAACATGATGCAAGTGGTAACCGCTCAACTCCCGCTCTTTCATAAGTACCAGCAGATTGTCGGAGGGAAGATCCAGACAATGTGCCAGGTATATCCGACCATTAAGGACTTGAAGACCGATATAGACAAGGCTATCGACGGAGGGTGCACGACGCTTTACGTACAAGGGGCGCATGCAGAGGAGTTCGTCAAGAACGGTAAAACCGAATTGCTGGGCGAAGCGCTCGAATACATGAAGAGTCAGGGATATGTGGCGGGCATTGGCGCCCACTCAATAGAAGTTCCGATCGCGTGCGAGCGAATGGGCCTGAATCCCGACTACTACGTCAAAACGCTGCACCACGACCGGTACTGGTCGGCTCACCCGGTAGAGTTTCGCGAAGAATGGACGGTCGACGGAAAGCGCAACCTCGATCACAACCTGTTCCATGACAATATTTGGGACCTCTACCCAGAGAAGACCATTGAATTCATGAAGACGGTCGACAAGCCTTGGGTGGCCTTCAAAGTCCTGGCCGCCGGCGCGATTCATCCGAAGGACGGCTTTAAGTTCGCCTTCGACAACGGCGCCGATTTCATTTGCGTCGGTATGTTCGATTTCCAGATCGTCGAAGACGTGAATATCACAATCGAAACCCTGCAGGCTTGTGAGCGACAACGCGCCTGGTTGTCGTGAGTCACTGACAGAGGTAGTCGACGCCCTGAGAAGCGGACTCAAACCGGGATTGCCTTATTGAACGGCACTTAGAACTGCCTTGGCTTTGGGCGCTTCCGGGGCGTCAGGCGCCAGCTTTAAGAACATCTCGAGGTGTTCGACCATCTTGTCGGGCCTATTGGATTTGCCGTACGCAATTCCAATGTGGTAGTGGTTGTAGGGCTCCATCGGATCCAGCTCGATAGCCTTTTGCAGATCCTGAAGTGCCTGATCCCATTTCTGCTGCCTGGTATGAACCGCGCCAAGGTACTGGTAGTAGTCGGCCTGCTGTTCCTTGGTGCCCTGCGACAAAGGTTGCGATTGCTCCAACTCCTTTCCGGCTTCCTCCACTTTCCCCTGCTCAAAAAGGGCGACTGCAAGCTGAAAATGGGCTTGCGGGTCGGTGGGCTGAGCGGCGACGGCGCTTCGTAAAGTCGACTCAGCCTCGGAATACCGCCGCGAAGCGTTCAATTCCATCCCCTTTTTGAGGTTTTCGTCCACTGGGGCGGAGACCGCCGCCTGAGGTTGATCGCTCTGAGTTTGTTGCTGTTCGGCCGGAGGACTGGAGGTCTGTTCCTGACCAACCGCCACCGTGGCGAAAGCAAAAAGGCCGGCAAGAAGATATGTCGGCAACTTTGTGTTTCCCATGTCGTACTCCGCTCCGTGGCTACCTAAGGTAGGACGAAGGCGGGAAACCAGAGTTGCTGACGTTTTGTTCGGCGTGACGAGGAAGCACCTCCGTCCTCAGTCCACTATGGTCGCCTTCTTGATGTAGTCAAGTTTCGGGAAGTTCTTTTTCAGGTACTCGTTGCCGGCGGCCTGGATAAAACCCTGGTTGGGTCCGCGACCTCGAGGTGGACCTTCGCCGTAACCTGAATAGATGGAATCGACCACGGACATGCCTTCTACGACTCTGCCAATTGGTGCGAAGCCTTGTGAATCCAGGCTCGAGTTGTCGGCGAAGTTGATGAAAAGTTGAGTCGTTCGAGTGTTGGGCCCGGCGGTCGCAAAAGTAACGGATCCTCGACGGTTAGACTCCTTGACGGGATCGTCAGGGATCTCTGAATTCTTCCAGATTCGGTTGACCTCGGGATTCCCGTTAATTCCGAACTGGGCCACAAAGCCGGGCAGGACACGGAAAAAGGCGGTATCGTCAAAGTAGCCGATCTTCACCAGGTTGTAGAAACGATCGGCCCCATTCGGCGCCCAACTCCGCGTAACCCGGATCAGGATGTCGCCTTTGGTTGTTTCGAATTTCACGTTGTAGACAGCGGGCGCTTCTTCGACTGCGCGCGAAGGATCGAAAAGTGCGGAACCAGCCGCGTCGCCGGTTTCCACCGGTGCGGTCTCTTCACTTTCAGTAGTCGCGGGCGGCGCTTTTTCTTCCCGGGCGCACCCCGCAAGAAGGAGGATAACGCAAATACTCCCCAGGACGGCGGCTTTGGCTCTTAGTTCCCTGTAATTGGCAAGCGTTTTGATCGACATGCGAGATAGCTTAGCCCAAAAATTCGTCTCTCGACCAGTACACAGGTTATCGGCACTCTTTTCGCCTCGCTGATGAGAAAACCCTGTTATCCAAAGGTTGGCGCCCCAGGGCAAGGGTCGAGTCGCTCCGCTGAAAGATGCGACGCTCCAAGATCTGATTCGTACGGTGAACGCGGCCGGGTGCCCGTCACGGAATCATGCCTGGGAAAACGTAGGCCTGAAGCAAAACCAGGATCCCGACCAAAACGGTCAGGACGAGGCTGTGGAGAAACACGTAGCGCAGGATCTCTCCGGCCGCGGCCCCGCCGCTGGTCGCGACGCTGGCGACGACGATGCTCTGCGCGTCAATCATCTTCCCCATTACTCCTCCTGAAGCGTTTCCTGAAGCCGTAAGAATGGGTGAGATACCGAGTTGCTCTGCCGATACCTTCTGTAGATTCCCGAAAAGCACGTTGGACGACGTGTCACTCCCGGTTAAGGCGACGCCCAGCCACCCCAGCAGCGGCGAGAAGAACGGAAACAGAACTCCGGTGCCGGCGAAGGCCAGTCCCATGGTGGTGTCGAGTCCCGAATATCGCGTTGTGAATCCCAGCGCCAGCATGGCTGCGATCGTCAATAGGGAGAGTCTGACTCGCCAGAGCGTTTTCGCATAGAGAACTGCCAGCTCGAGCAGGTTTAGACGGAGGACGAGTCCCGAGACAATGCCTGCCAAAAACAGCCCGGTTCCGGTCGCCGAAAGCCAATTTAACGTAAAAAGAGCAGGTTCCGCCTCCGGTGCAGGTACGACTGGTGGAACACGGAGAACGGCGTCATGTAGCTGGGGGATTGCGAACCTCAAAACTGAGAGACTGTCGAGCAGCTTTTTGAACTGCGGAATACCCCAAACAAAAACGAATATCGAGAGAAGAATCCAGGGAATCCAGGCGATGACCGCTTCCCGGGCGTTCGGTTTCGATGAAGTTCCCTCGGCTGGGGCGCTCTCCGAATCATGCGGAAAGCGCCAGATCGACCGGGGTCGCCAGAAACGAAGCAGAATGATTTGAGCCGCAATTGAAACCAGAGCGCCGGCAATATCCACGATCCAAGGTCCATGATAGTTGCTGACAAGAAACTGCGTAGTAGCGAAGCTGACGCCGACCGTGAGACAAGCGGGCCACACTTCCCGCATTCCCCGCCATCCCGCCATGGCAGCGACCAGCCAGAACGGGACGATTACGGAAAAGAAAGGCAGTTGCCGGCCGACCATGGCACTCAAATCCTCGAGTGGCAGCCCAGTAACCGCGTTCAGAGTAATAATCGGCGTCCCAAGTGCCCCGTATGCTACCGGGGCGGTATTGCCAATCAGCGCCAACCCGGCAGCCTGAAGCGGCCTGAAGCCCAGTCCGATCAGCATAGCGCCTGAAATTGCCACCGGCGTTCCAAAACCGGCCGCCCCTTCAATAAAAGCGCCAAAACTGAAGGCGATCAGCAGCAGCTGGAGCCGGCGATCTTCGGCGAGTCCGGCAATAGAGCGCTTGACCGTCTCAAAATGGCCGGTTTTTGTGGAGATGTCATAAATGAAAATGGCGTTGAGGACGATCCACCCGATTGGGAATAAACCGAACCCGGCTCCGTACACTGCGGCCGCAACTGCTAGAATCGGCGGCATTCCAAAGACGACCGTGGCGATCACCAGGGCCGAAAAAAGACCGGCCAGGGCGGCTTGATGCGCTTTAACGTGAAGAAAAGCCAGCAGGCCAAGCAAGACAATGATGGGGACGGCGGCGATCAGGGAAGACGAAAAAATGTCACCGAGCGGCGCATACGATTGGGTCCATTGCATATGAATGCGATTGTAACAGCGTCCGGTCCGGTCTACCGTGCTCGCAACTGAGATGGTTGTGAAAAGATCGGCGTGTCCATCCGCGTTATCCGCGTGCTATCCGTGCTATCCGGGGAAGTATTGGCCCGCGGATAGCACGGATAGCACGGATTACGCGGATAGTTCCATCAGAAAAGCGCGTGTGGGATGCAGATGTTCAGCAAGCGACCCCCTCAGACGGTGTCCGGCCACGAAAGAGTTTCAAGGAACTCCTGCTTGTGGCCGAAAACGTAATCAAAGATCATCTGGTTGGTCGAAGACTGAAAATCGTTCACGAATTGCTCGATCTCGTCCAGCCCGGAATGGCAGGAACAGTGGATGATGTCATCGGGGCGGCGGCGTTTCAGGTCACCCGACCTGATGCAGAGCAGGAACGCGCCGCAATCGGGATCATTTAAGTAATGCTGAACCACACAACCGACTTTATAAAGAAGATTGCGCTTGTTTATCTCGGCCGCATTCACATCAAGCTCCGCCAAATGGCGATATTCCAGAGCCATTGGTTCCTCCCTGCTGGGATACAATTTTATCCGGTTCAGCCACGAGAGTGTAAAGGCGGCATGAAGAAACAGCTATGATTCGGTAGCGATCAGCAATCAACCCGTGCCAGGTTCGGGTAGCTGGCAGGGATGCGGCAACCAGCGTTCCAGCTAGCAGGGGTAGTTCTATCGTTCCAGTACTTGGCTGCCTTTTCTAGCTTTTGAGCCACCGCTTGATTGAACTTGTCCGAGTGTCGCGTTCCCGTAGTAGATGATTTCCGAACCCCCGCTCTGATCGGCTTCCAAAACGCCGTTCATGTTCACGATTGCCCTTGATCCGCCGGAAAGCTGAGAACGCACATTCGCTGCTTGGAACTCCCTCAAATCGCATTGGCTGCCGCCGGAGCCGTTGATGTCCACATCTTGCCCCTCACCGACCAGATGCAATTCGCCTCCACCCGAGAGCGAGATCCGGATGTCCCCGCATCTCAACTGCCCGTTCAGTTCGGCGTCGCCGGACAGTTCGGCCGTGAAGGGTTCCGAGGCGGAGTCCATCGAAATCTGTCCATTCGCGCCCCCGCTTAGCTCGAGCTTGTTCAGCATCGGCATTACGATGTTAACTTGAATCTTTCCGTGCCGTCGCCAACTCCCCCAATGCGACTTATGAGAGAAAGCCAGGACGTCACCTTCTTTTTCCACGTTGAGTCGGTCAAGATCGCGGCTGTCCCCGATCACCTGAACCCGGTAGTCCGGTCCCTGGGTGATGTCCAGGTGGATACCCCAACCGGCGCTGACGCCCGTAAAATCGGAGAACTCCAGATCCCGGGTCTCGGCATGCAGGAAAGGCATCACCAGCATAAGCCCCGAAAGCGACAACAATCGCTTTATCGAAAAACGTTTCATTTTGGCTCCTCCTTGGGACTGTATGACTGGTAGAACGAAAAAAAGGTTGGAGAAAGTTCCAAAGACTTGACGATTGGCCGTTGACATCTCTTGGCGCCCGACAACGGCCAATCGTCGGGATGTCTAATAAATGACTTTATTCAGCGGATACTCGATGATGCCTTGTGCGCCGGCTTTTCGCAGCTGGGGAATGAGATCGCGCACGATTTCTTCGTCGATCACCACTTCCACGGCCACCCAGTCGCAATCGGTCTGGTTGGAGATCGTGGGAGCGTGAAGTGCCGGGAGCAATCGGCTGATGGCCTCGAGATTCTTACGAGGAGCGTTCATTTTCAGACCGACCTTCGACTCGGCCTCCAACGCTCCCCGGAGAAGCATGGCCATGACTTCGATTTTCTCCCGCTTCCAGGGGTCGGCCCAGGCTGCATGATTGGCAATAAGTTTAGTTGTTGATTCGCAGACAGTATCGACAATACGGAGCTTATGAGCGCGCAAGGACGCGCCTGTTTCGGTGCCCTCGACGATCGCATCCACTAGCGTGGGCGCCTTGATTTCCGTCGCACCCCATGAATACTCAACTTCGGCAGTTACCGAGTGGCGCTCCAAGTACCGGCGCGTTGCATTGACCAGTTCCGTGGCAATCCTTTTGCCTTGGAGGTCTTTTACCGAACGAATATCAGAACTTTCGGGGACGGCGAGCACCCAGCGATAGGCTTGGGCGGTGGCTTTGCTGTAAACGAGGTCGGCAACTTCTCTTACATCTGCCCCGCTTTCCAGAATCCAATCCTTGCCCGTCAATCCGCAGTCGAGGACGCCCCGCTCCACGTATCTCGCGATTTCCTGTGCTCGAAACATCAGGCATTCGATTTCGCTGTCATTGATGACCGGCATGTACGAACGGCTCGAAACCGTGATTTTGTATCCGGCTTTGCCGTAGAGTCGGATGGTCGATTCCTGAAGGCTCCCTTTTGGTAAGCCGAGTTTGAGCTGATTAGCGATCACTGCGTCCCTTTCTCCTCCATACCGGGCCTTCTGCCCGCTCCGTCGATAGAAAACTGAGAGGGTATCACAATTCCTCTCTTGAACAATGAATTTGGAAGCCGTATCGTGACCCCCTTGGGGGGAGGGTTGGCCATGGATGACGTGGTCATGATATTCGACAGGGTGCTTGCCAAGGCGCGGGAGGTTGGCGCCTCGGATATTCACCTTTCCACCGGCGTCATGGGAAAATACCGAATCCATGGCCGAATGGTGCCAATCACTTCCCTCAATCCACTAACGAAGAACCAGGCCGAAGCGATCGTGCGTCACGTCATTACCGCTTCCGAAGATCATTTTTGATTTTCATCAATAACCGAATTAACATTACTCGTTCTGGCACAGCCAGCAATTAAGAACGACAAGGTAAAGTATGCGCACGGATTTAATTATTGGAATGGCGGGGTCGGGAGGCGACGGGATCGTATCGGCCGGTGAATCCTTGATGATGGCACTGGCGGAGGAGGGATATCACGCCATCCTGAGCAAGAGCTACGGCTCTCAAATACGTGGCGGCGAATCGTCTTGCCGGTTGCGTGTTAGTGTCGATCCCGTTCTCAGTCCGGGAGGTACATTGGACGTCGCAGTCGCCCTTAACTGGGACGACTTCCTCCGCTTTGGCAGCGAGCTGCCGGTAGATGGACGCACCATCGTCATCTACGATTCGAACACCGGAGTGCAGCCAAACCAACTGCCCCTGGGAGAGGTTACGCCCGCCGTTGCCGTTCCGGTGCCCATACAGGAGATGGCTCGTTCTCACGCCGGGACGGACAAAGCCAAGAACACGGTCGTGCTCGGCCTTCTAGCGGGGTGGTTTCGTCTGGCTCGCGAGGGGGTAATGACCGGCATCCGCCGCAAATTTGCAAAGAAAGGCGAGCAGGTGCTGCTTGGAAATGAGCGAGCCTTTTCGGCAGGCCTGGAATTCTCTTCCGCTAACCCGCTTCCGGTCGACGTTGTCATGTCGCCGCCGAAATCAAACGGGAAGCCGTTGGTGCTGGACGGCAACGAGATGTGTGCGGCGGCGGCGATATTTGCCGGGTGTGAATTTTTCGGCGGGTATCCCATAACTCCGTCTTCCGAAATTATGCACTTCCTTGCTAAAGAATTGTGGAAGTATGGAGGCATCGTCCTGCAGGCCGAGGACGAGATTGCCGGCATTGGTGCTGTGGTCGGCGCCTCGTTCGCGGGTAAGAAGGCGATGACTGCTACCTCGGGACCGGGAATGTCGCTGAAAACCGAGATGCTGGGTCTGGCTACGATGGCAGAGTTACCGCTGGTGTGCGTGAACGTCCAGCGGGGCGGCCCTTCGACCGGAATCCCGACGAAGAGCGAGCAATCTGACCTGTACCAGGCCATCTTTTCTGCGCACGGCGATGCTGTTCGGCCCGTTCTCGCACCGACGAGCGTGCATGACACTTTTCAAATAACAGTCGAAGCGTTCAACATTGCTGAAGAGTACCAAACCCCCGTCATTCTTTTGTCCGATCAGGAGATCGCTCAGCGTAAAGAGACGGTTCCGCCGATTGATACCTCAAACGTACCGGTGGTTAATCGACGGTTGCCGACCCAGGAGGAACTTGAGAACTACGTCCGCTTCCGAATCACCGAGTCAGGGGTCAGTCCGATTAGTTACCCCGGGATGAAAGGCGGTAACTACCTGGCATCAGGCATCGAACACAACGAGAAGGGAGCGCCAACGGCTAAAGGTGACATCCATGCCCGAATGAACGAGAAGCGGATCCGCAAGTTGGACCCTCTCAAGCTCCGACGTGACCTGTTCGTGATTGAAGGTGATCCGCAGGCGACGCTGGCCCTCGTCAGCTGGGGAAGCGTGGCTGGTGTGGCAACCGAGGCGCTGCACCGGGCGCGCAAGGCGGGCATGCGCGTGAAACTCCTGGTTCCGAAACTCCTTTACCCTGTCTCGGAACAGGTCTACTACGAGTTCTTCAGGGGCGTCGAAGCCGGTTTGGTTGTCGAACAATCGCACCAGGGACAGCTCTATCGAGTGCTGCGCATGTACGTCGATGTCCCTCGTAAAATGCAATCACTGGCGAGGAGTGGTTCCAATCCCATCCTTGCTGAAGAGCTGGTCGCTCGACTGAGTCAACTGGCCTTGGATTTGCAGCGGGAGCGGACTTCCGAACCGGAGCCGCAGTTAGGATAGCAAGACGTGCCAGGTTTGCGGAGAGTTTTGTCATGAGTATCGTCAGCGAACAGGAATATCAGGCAAAAGATTATAAAAGCGATCTCAAGCCGATTTGGTGTCCGAGTTGCGGGGATTTCGGTGTGGTTTCCGCGATTTACAAGGCCCTGGCCAGAATCGGCCGTCCACCTCATGAAATCGCTTTCGTCTCGGGGATCGGATGCTCGAGTCGCATTCCCGGGTACACCACGGCGTACGGTTTTAACAGTGTGCATGGGCGAGCGCTCCCCATTGCACAAGGAATCAAACTGGCAAATCCCGAACTTCTCGTGCTCGTTGCCGGAGGTGACGGAGACGGGTTTTCCATTGGTGGCGGGCACGTCCCGCACGCGATTCGGCGAAACGTTG
>DAOTAI010000649.1:0-1766 GCA_035593865.1 Acidobacteriota bacterium | reverse complement strand
ACACCCCGAGCGCCCCTTTGTGATCCTCAGTCAGCCAAGCTGTTTTGATCCAACCAGGGCGCCCAAGGGTCTGCACACAGTCTGGAGTTACTGCCATGTGCCTTCAGGATCGGACGAAGACATGACAGAAGCGATCGTGGAACAAATCGAGAGATTTGCTCCCGGCTTCCGACGGCAGATTCAAGCTCTCAGCTCGATGACCGCCATGGCCTTTGAACGCTACAATCCCAGCTACGTAGGCGGCGATATCAACGGCGGGGTGCAGAACTGGCGTCAGTTGTACACCCGTCCTGCCATCAGGCTCTGTCCCTATTCAACTCCCGATCCCAGGGTATTCATCTGCTCGTCTTCGACCCCTCCGGGCGGGGGAGTGCATGGCATGTGCGGATATCATGCCGCCAGATCCGTTTTGCGGCGGGTTTTCAACAGAGCAGCAGTTTCTTGATCGGCTCGGCTGCTTCCAGCGTCCGTACGACCAGGTCAGGTTCGTAAGATTTGAGGGTTTCAAGTGGGTATGTTCCGGTAGCGACGGCAATCGTGCGAGCCCCTGCAGCCCGGCCGTGGAGGATGTCACGGGGCGTATCCCCGATTACAAAGGCTGCGTCGACCTTCTCGGGTGCGATACGCTCGGCGCCCCTTGCAATCGCCCACCGAATGACCTCGGTTCGATCCTCCGAGTCCGAACCAAATCCACCGAAGGCGAAAAAGGAGTCCAGTTGCGCGTAGCGAAGTTTGAGGTAGGCGCCTTCCTCGATGTTCCCCGTTGCCACGCCAAGGCCTAATTCCGGTTCCTCAGCCAACTCCTCCAGCAACTTGCGAACTCCGGGAAGAACCTCCATCTTTGTACAAGCGGCCATTTCCTCTCGCAGAAAGGAGAGGTAGACATCGAAGAACTCGGTCAGCATGTCCGACGTGCATTCACTGTCCCGATTACACGCTTTCATAATCTCCCGCACGATCTGCGGGTCTGTCTTGCCGTCAGGGCGGATGGTCTTAAGCACATCCGGACGCACTCGATTATTCTCGAATGCTCGGTTGAGCGCTCTCATCCCAGCCCCGTGAGTCAACAAAAGCGTACCGTCAATGTCGAACAGAACCAGTCTCATGAGTGGGACCCATTTTAGCATCGGGGCTTGGTGAAGGACGAAAAGGACGCCAAAGGACACAAAGGACTCATAGGACGCCAGTGGAGACGTGGTCCTTGACGTCTTTGGAGTCCTTTTCGTCCTTTTCGTTGCTGGTCGTGCGTCGTGCAATCGCGTTATGATTGTTCAGATATCCTATATGAGAGCAATCCTTGGTCTAAACTTCTTTCATGCCAATGCTGCGGCTGCCATATTTGTTGACGGGAAACTCGTGGCGGCCGCTGAGGAGGAACGCTTTAACCGCGTCAAATTCTCTGCGGGAATTCCGCTATGTGCCATCGGCTTTTGCCTTCGACAGGCGGGGCTGGAATTCAAGGACATTGACGTCATTACTTACCCGCGCACGACCAACACGCGCATCGTCAATAACGATCAGATTCATTTCCAGGATCGCATCTATAAGATCAATTCGCTATACGACCGCTACCGTATTAATCTGAAATTGATCAATTTCAAAGAGACGCTGGCTACCCACTTCGGAGTTCCTGTCGAGACACTGGTTTTCAAGCTCAGGGAAGAGGATCACCACCTTTCTCACATGCTCTCAGGTTACTTTTACTCGCCGTTCGATGAGGCCCTGATTGTCTCCTGTGACGCTTTTGGAGACTTCGTTTCCATGAA
>DAOTAI010000145.1:0-11147 GCA_035593865.1 Acidobacteriota bacterium | reverse complement strand
GCCCGGATGAAACCCACCGCCCCGGAGCCGCGAATTTTGTCAGAGCCTGGAGCGCAGCGCTTTTCAGCGGAGCGACCCGGCCCGTGCTCTTGAAGCAGCTGTCGAAATTTACTTTCGTAAAATCAGAGACTCGCAGAGGAGCAGGTGAAATCCAAAGGTTAGCGCCCAGCGCAAGGGCCGAGTTGCCCGCTGCGCTGCGTTCCAGGCTCCATTCGAAATTTCGGCTATCCCCGGCTAGAATAAGCACATGCCAGACTTCATCGGAGCAATCGATCAAGGTACCACCAGCACTCGGTTCATGGTTTTCGATCACAACGGGCAAGAAGTGGGCAAGCACCAGGTCGAACACCGGCAAATACTCCCAGGACCTGGACTGGTCGAGCATGACCCCTTGGAAATCCTCGAGAACACACAGGCTGTCATTCGGCAAACAATGAATGAGAAGCGCCTGACGGCAAAAGATCTCGCGGCTATCGGGGTCACCAATCAAAGGGAGACCACCGTTGTGTGGAACCCCAAGACCGGGCAGCCTTGGTGTAATGCAATTGTCTGGCAGGATACCCGGACCCAGGCGATGATGGCGCGCCTGGAGCAAGAAGGTAAAGGCGAGCTTATCCGGTCACGGACCGGGCTCCCGCCCTCCAGCTATTTTTCCGCCGGCAAGATCCGATGGATTCTTGACAGCAATCCCGAAATCGCTGAGGCGGCCAGGCGCGGCGAGGCGATTTTTGGAAACATCGATACCTGGATTATCTGGAACCTCACTGGGGGAAAGGATGGCGGAAAACACGTGACCGATGTGACCAACGCCAGCCGGACCATGCTGATGAACTTGTCCAGCTGCGCCTGGGACCCGGAGCTTCTCGACCTCCTCGGCATACCCAGGGAATTGCTCCCTGACATCAGGTCCTCCTCGGAGGTGTACGGAACTACGCGCTCCGACGGCCCCTTTGGCGGTGAAATTCCCATTTCCGGGGACCTCGGCGACCAGCAGGCCGCCACCGTCGGACAAGCTTGTTTTCACCCAGGAGAAGCAAAGAACACTTACGGCACCGGCAACTTCATGCTCCTCAACACTGGACAGGAGAGGGTTCGTTCAAAAGCCGGGCTTTTGACCACCGCCTGCTATCGCCTGCAGAACCAGCCGACCATATTTGCGCTTGAAGGCTCCATTGCAGTCACCGGTTCGGCGGTCCAATGGCTTCGCGACCAGCTTGGCATGATACGCAATGCCGCTGAAATTGAAGAGCTCGCCAATACAGTGGAAGACAACGGAGGCGTCTACTTCGTTCCCGCCTTTTCGGGTCTGTTCGCCCCCTACTGGCGGCCAGATGCGCGCGGCGCTATCGTGGGCCTTTCCAGATATGCCACCAAGGGACACATCGCACGAGCGACCCTGGAGGCGATCTGCTACCAAACCAGGGACGTTCTGCACGCCATGGAGAAAGACTCCCAGATTCAATTGACCGTTCTCAAGGTCGACGGAGGCGCGACGGTGAACAACACGCTCATGCAGATCCAGGCAGACATCCTCGGTGTCCCGGTAGTGCGGCCCAGCCTCCTGGAGACCACTTCTTTAGGCGCCGCATACGCCGCCGGGCTGGCCGTCAGCTTCTGGACCGATACCGAGAGCCTGCGGGCCAATTGGAAATCCGACCGTCAATGGGTACCCCAGTGGAGCGAGGATCGTCGCGAATCGCACTACGCCGAATGGCAGAGAGCCGTCGATAAGAGCATGGGTTGGCAGGTCTGAGTGAATCATTGAATCCGCACCATCAGGCGACTGGCAGATATCCCCGGGCTACGGATCGGAAGTCTTCAACCTGCTCGAGTTGCCACGCCTCATCCCGCCCGAGTTCTTCGGCCATAATGCGGGCCACCGCGGGGGCGACTTCCATCGCGGCCCGCGCATCGAGAAATAGCGACCGGGTCCGTCGGGCCAGTATATCTTCGATGGTGCAGGCCATTTCTTCGCGAATGCCGCGCAACACGTGCTCCCGGCCATAGGGGAGGTTGGGGTGAAGCCGATCGGACTCAGAATCCGCGGCGGGTTGCGAGCCTTCAATGGGCAGGTGTCGCGTGTCAGTACCACGACGTCCTTCGATACGGCCGATCTTCACAGCGGTTCTGACCGTGTCTTCTCCCATCTTTCGGTAAGTCGTCCATTTACCACCGACGAGCGAGACCAGGCCGGAATCTGAAACAATTACCTGGTGATCTCGCGACAAGGCGGAAGTCGGGCCAGGTTTGGCCGATACCAGCGGGCGGATGCCGGCAAAAGCGCTCAGAATATCGGAACGTTCCGGCGCGTGTGTGAGATACGAGGCCGCATGACGGAGGAGGAAGTCAATCTCCTCGGCAAAAGGGACCGGCTCCAGCGGCACTTCTTTGACCGTAACATCGGTCGTTCCGATCAACAGGCGGTTCAACCACGGAATAGCGAACAGAACCCGCCCGTCCTCGGTTTTCGGAATCATGAGAGCATCACCGGACGGCAGAAACGAGGAATCCAGAACGATGTGCGCCCCCTGGCTGGCAGCTACCAGGGGTGGTGCGCTCGCATCATCCAGGCGCCGAATGTGGTCTGCGAAAGCGCCCGTCGCGTTGATCGTGACACGGGCAGGCACTTCGTAGACAAGCCCGGAAAGGACGTCCCTGACTGCCGCACCCGCAACCTTGCCTCCCGCTTTGATCAGCGAAACGACTTCAACATAGTTAGCAACCACCCCGTTGAGTCGCCAGATCTTGCGAGCAAGATCGATGGCCAGCCGGGCATCGTCGAACTGCGCGTCGTGGTAAAGGATGCCACCTTTGAGGCCCCGGCTCCGAAGGGTCGGCAACCGCCGCATGACGTCACTGGGGGGAAGAAGCTTCGACCGGCCGATCCGTAATCGCCCGGCCAGTGAGTCGTACAGTTTCAGCCCCGCGCCGTAGAAACCGAGGTCCCGCCACCGGTAAACAGGGACGATAAACGCCAATTCATGTACCAGATGAGGAGCATTGCGCAGCAGATAGCCTCGTTCTCGCAACGCATCACGCACAAGGGTGACGTTGCCCTGGCGAAGATATCGAACGCCCCCGTGGATCAGCTTGGTGCTGCGGCTGGAGGTCCCTTTCGAAAAGTCGTGCTGCTCGACTAGTAAGGTTTTATACCCTCGGGAAACGGCTTCCAGGGCAACTCCCAGCCCGCTGGCGCCTCCTCCAATGATCAGCAGATCCCAGTCTCGACGCGTTCTGATCTGTTCAATGCATTCGTCACGATTCATAGGCTGCCGGTGAGAGGCATTCCCGTGCTTCGAGCAGGCAGTTGAGCTGAAACGAATGCTTTCACTCCATGATTCTCGGTTGCAGGTCGTTTTCCACGAACCGAGTCACGGCCGCTACTGTCTGCAGGGTGAGGAGATGCTCAGCATCATTGCGAGCCTTCTCATAATTCATTCTTGCGATAGCTTTCTTAATGGGGGCGAGCCCGCGCAAATGCAGGGAGAGGTGCTGGAAGCCAAGCCCGATGAGGACATACACATAAAGCGGATGAGATGCGACTTCTCCGCATATGTAAGAACGCTTGCCCAGTCCCCCACAGACGTCAACGACCTTCTTCAAACTGGTGAGAACCGCGGGGTGCAAGGGGTTGAACAGGTCAGAGACCAGCGTGTCAGCCCGCCCGGCGGCCAGCGTGTATTGGATCAGGTCATTAGTCCCCACGGCGGCAAAATCGGCGTACTGCATGAGACCCTCAAGAGTGAAGATCGCTGCGGGTACTTCCAGCATCACACCGACCTCGATCGGATGATCGAACTTGATCCCTTCGCACTCCAACTCTGTCTGAACTTCGTGGAGGATTTCTCTGGCCGCAATGACTTCATCCACGCTCGAAACCATTGGGAAAACGAGCTTAAGATTTCCAGAAAGACTAGCCCGGAGTACCGCCCGGAGCTGCACCCGAAAAACCTCGGGATGTTTGAGACTCAATCTTATGCCACGCAGCCCTAGAGACGATTTCTCGCTCGCCGCCGGCTGGCATGAAGCCAGCGTTCCCTCGCCCGTATCCAGTGTGCGTAACAGCACCGGCCTGCCGCCGGCCGCCGCTCCCAGGCTTCGATAAGTGTCGTACTGAGCATCCTCCGAGAGCAGAGAGGTCATCCCCGGGAGTCGAGGAGAAGCGGGGTTCTTGACAAACATGAATTCCGGTCGAAACAGCCCTACTCCTTCCGCTCCCTGCCGCAGCCCCGCCGCTACCTCCGATTCGTTCTCGGTATTGATGTAGAGATGAATCCGTCTTCCGTCAGCCGTGCCGCATGGGGTCTGATCGAAATCCTCCCAATCGAATAGGAGGCGCTGCTGCCTGTCCGCTCCCAACCGGTATTGTCGGATCACCCTGGGTCCGGGATTTCGATAGACGATGCCGTCGTTTGCGTCGACCAGGATAGTGTCTCCCGTGTGGATTCGTTCCACCCCTTCCACACCCGAAACCATGGGGATCTGGTACGAGCGCGCGATAATCGTGACATGTGACGTGCTTCCACCCCGGGTGACCACGAGTCCCTTGATTCTGTCCAGATGGTAATTTGCAAGGACCGAGAGGCTCACCTCCGGAGCGACCAGAATCAGAGCCTCGGGAAGTGCCGAGTTCTTCAAATTCTCCTCGCCCAGATTCGCCAACAGGCGGTGCTCAACATCCTGGATTTCCGATCCTCTTTCCTGGAAGAAAGGATCTTCAAGCGACCGAAAAACCGAAAGCCATTCCTCTGCGGTCTCGCGAATTGCCCTTTCCGGGCTGCAAAGTCGGCGCACGATTTTCTCCTCGGTCTGGGCCAGGAAACGTTGATCTTCCAGGATCAGGAGGTGGACATCGGCAATGTAAGCGTGCTCCTTTCCGACCAGTTCCTCCAGCCTTTGCCGGATATTCATCAGTTGAACGCGCGATTGAGCAATCGCATCCTTGAATCGTTGCAGCTCCTTGTCAACCTCGTCGGCGGTAATCGTGAGCCGGTAAAACGCAGGCTTGAATGGTTCGACCTGGTAAGCCGTCCCTACGACCACCCCGGGAGACAGCGGTATTCCCGAAAGCTTAAACGAGCCCGCTTCGTTGCTGTCAGGCTGATATTCACGCTGGTGAATTTCTTGATCGGGTGCTCTCCTCATTTCCCACCCTCGAAATCTTCTTCTACAAGCCTGAGAATTTCAGCCATCGCCGCCTCCTCGTCCTCGCCCTCGTCGCAGCTCGGTCTCTGGGGCGGTGCCTGCCAGCTGCATCACCCCAAGAATACTTTTACCATCGGTCTGTTTGCTGTTATCGAGAGAGGCCAGTTTGATATTCGACTTAAATCGCGAGGCAGTTTTCACGAGAAGCGCCGCCGTACGAGCGTGCAGGCTGAACCGGTTCTTTAAGCGAATGACCCTGTGAACCACTTTTGATTGACGATGTTGATTTGATGATTACTCTCTAACGATCAAGGGACGACGACCGCTCATTCTTGACCGTACACTGCTCTACTCCCCGAGCAACTCGCTGGCGATCGAGATCTGTTTCTGCCCCTGTTCTTTTGCCATGGCAGCAAGTTGTGTGACCGATTCATTGCCGGTCTGCTGCGCAAGCTTGATGATCATCGGAAGATTGACGCCGGTGACGATCTCCAGTTCCCCTTTTCTCAAGAAGGAAAGGGCAATAGTCGAAGGCGTCCCTCCGAACATGTCGGTCAACACAACCACGCCTTTACCCTTATCCACCGAATGAACGGCCTGCTCGATCTCTTTTCTGGATTGGTTGACGTCCACGTGCCAACCGACCGAGACAGGCACAATGTGGTTGATTTCCCCCACAATCATCTCGGCCACAGCGACAAGTTCGTTCGCCAGATGCCCGTGGGTAACGACGAGAACGCCGACCAGCGGCTGGTCTGTTGTCATTTCAGATGCAGATCCCGATGAATAACTTTGATTCTACGGTTTTCGCCGTTAAGGCGCTTCTTCAGATCGTTAGCCAGCATGACCGAACGGTGTCTCCCTCCGGTACAGCCGATTGCGATTGTCAGGTAGCTCTTCCCTTCCCTGGAATATCGTGGGAGAAGGTATTCTAACATGTCCGTGATTTTTGCCAATATTTCATGTGTTTCCTTGCAGTTGGACATGAACCGACACACTTCCGGGTCATTCCCCGTGAGCGATTTCAACTCGGGAACGAAGTTCGGATTAGGAAGGAAACGGACATCGAAAACCAGATCAGAATTGAAGGGGATTCCGTACTTGAAGCCGAAGCTTATGATGGTGACAATCAGGTGGTCTCCAGCTTCGGAGGGCTGGAAACTTTCATAGACCAGGCGGCGCAGATCGTGAACAGTCAGTTCACTGGTGTCGATTACCAGGTCCGCCATCGCACGAATCTCGCTCAAAGCTCTTCGTTCCGCCCGGATACCCTCGGTGAGGGAGCGCTGCTGAGCCAGGGGATGCACGCGCCTGGTTTCGGAGTATCGACGGGCAAGTACATCGTCGGAAGCATCAACGAAAACAATGGTGGTTCGAAACAGCGACTGCTTGAGGGAGGCAAAAAGTGGCTTGAAATTCGATACGGATTCGCCCAGCCGCACATCGATGACAATCGCCAGCTGACTTATCTTGCCTCCTGAAACGGCTGTCATTTCCAGAAGACGAGGCACCAAGGGCGTGGGCAGATTGTCAACGCAGAAATATCCCATGTCCTCAAAGGCTTTGTAGACCGTCCGTTTGCCGGAACCACTCATCCCCGTGATAACCACGAGAGATTTCAGCTCTGAGGTCGTTTTCAAGGTCTGCCTTTCTTTTCGCACGCGAACACTCGCGGTAAAGCAAAGGGCAGGAAGATGCCGGGGAGCCAGGCACTGGCTCCTCGATGCATGCTTGTGATCCTGGGAAATCCTGTCCTTTGCCCTGGACCGTTCCTTCAGTACGGGACAGCCATCTTTCGCTCGCGCGATCCGGGAACACGCATCTGATCCCGGTATTTGGCGACCGTGCGTCGCGTAATCTGGATCCCTTCCTGATTCAAAATGCGGGCAATCTTCTGATCGGAGAGAGGCTTAGAAGAATCTTCGTTACTAATAATGCGCTTGATCCTCTCTTTCACGTGAACAATCGAGAGGTTCTCCCCATCAGCACTCTCGACTCCTACCGTAAAGAACTTTCGCAACTCTATCACCCCCTGAGGGGTGTGCGCATACTTATTGGCGACGACGCGGCTGATCGTTGACGAATGGACTCCCAACTCCTCCGCAATGTCTTTGATCAGCATCGGCTTGAGGTACAGCAGACCATGATCCAGAAAGTCACGCTGCCGGTTGACGATACACTGGCAAACTCGAAATATGGTCTGTTGACGCTGGTCGACGCTTTTCAGCAGCTCCAAAGCCGCACGGAACCGCTCCTTGATAAAGCTCTTGGTGTCCTTGGAGACGTTCTGCTCTTTGAGCATCTCGCGATATGCTCGATTAAGTTTAAGTCGCGGGAGCCCGTCATCGTTCAACGCAATCTGGTATTCGTCTTCAACTTTGTAGATGTAGACATCGGGCTGAACGTAAACAGGTTTCTCAGAGCTGTACTTTTGACCCGGCCGGGGCGAAAAACGCCGGATATTTTCGAGCGCCGTGGCAATCTCTTCGTATTCACAACCTAGTTCTTTGCAAATCTCCTTGAACTTCTTCTGCTGGACCAGGGGTAGATAGCCTTGCACCAGCTTTTCTTCCAGCGATCCGGTCAGGTCAGCTGCCCGAATCTGGAGCAGAAGACATTCCTGAAGGTCTCGAGCGCCGACGCCAGTCGGGTCCAGGCTCTGCACCACTTCCAAAGCCTCTTCGACCTGGGAGACAGGAACTGAAAGCGTTGCAGCTATTTCTTCGACGGAAACCGTCAGATAACCATCGGCATTGATATTGCCGACGATGTAGTCGGCAATCGGGCGTATTTCCGCTGAGATGTCCGACAGATTCAACTGCCAGGTCAGATGGTCACTGAGCGTCGACGGACTGGCCAGGAACAGATCAAATGACGGCCGGTCATCGTCGCTCTCTCGTTCGCGGTTCTTGTAGGAGGACCCGAGGTATTCGCCGAAGAAATACTCGTAATCGAAATCGTCGTAAGTATCTCCTTGCTCCTGCTCGGCCTTCTGTTGTTGCTCCGCCAATTTTTCAGGAATTTCGTAATCAGGGCTCTCCTGAACCTCCTCCAGAACGGGATTCTCAGCCAACTCCTGATTCAAGAGTTCACATAGCTCCAATCGGCTGAGAGTCAGGAGTTCTATCTTCTGCAGGAGGGATGGCGTCATGGCCAACCGTTGCGAGAGTCGCATGTTGAGAGTTGGCCTCAACTGTCCTCGTCTAACCATCCTAAACTCGCGTACTCCTTAGGTTTTTAGTATAGTCGGAAATGTTCACCCAGGTAAACTTTCCGTACATCGAGATCCGACGAGAGCATCTCCGGGGTTCCCGAACGAAAGATTGCTCCCTCTTTAATGATATACGCTCTGTCGGTGATCTTGAGAGTCTCTCGAACGTTGTGGTCCGTTATAAGGACGCCGATGTTTTTTGACTTCAGTTGCATGACAATCTTCTGGATGTCCAGCACAGCCAGCGGATCTATACCGGCAAAGGGTTCGTCCAGCAACATGAACGAAGGACCGATGACCAGCGACCTGGCTATCTCCAGTCTTCGTCGCTCGCCGCCGGAGAGCGTGTACGCGGGGCTCTTACGCAAAGCCGCAATGCCAAACTCCTCCAACAGCTCGCTCACCTTCTGATCGGCCATTCCCGATTTCATCTGGAGCGTTTCGGCAATGGCGTACAGGTTATCCTCCACCGACAACTTTCGGAAGACTGACGGTTCTTGAGGAAGGTAGCCAATCCCCTTGCGGGCACGCAGGTACATCGGCAGATCGGTGATTTCCTGACCGTTCAGAAAGACTTTTCCGCCGTCGGGCAGCAGCAGCCCGACCAGCAGGTAAAATGTGGTCGTTTTTCCGGCGCCGTTTGGCCCGAGCAAACCCACCACTTCTCCAGCACTGATCTCCAGGCTGACGTCATGAACGACCTGACGTCCGCGAAATGTCTTATACAGATTCGCCGCCGTGAGTTTTGCTTTCACTTCCTGCAACATCATGACATTACCTGCGCCAACCACTGCCCGACTGCCAGTTGACCGCCTTCAGCGGTCAGCAGAAGCCGACATTCCAGCCGCCGTCATCTCCACCTTCTGCGTTTCCGGGAAATAAATCGCCCGCTGTCCTCTCGCCTTCTTGTCCCCCTGAACCACTTCCACTCCTCCCCAGGCCACCACCTGGCTGACCCGGTTCTGTCTTCCTTCCTCGAAAATGAGCTCTACAAACGGCGCTTTTAGGTTGATATCGGGACCCGTCACTTCCACAGATTCTTCGTACCTGGCACGTCCCGAACTGCGATCATAAACCAGGTGTTCAGCCGAGACACGGTATTTTCTGCCCCGTTCGTCGGTCAGATTGCTCACGACGTCATTGTCGACGTACACGGTTTGAGCCTTGCTGTTGTATCGGATTACCTCGCCACTCACGGATCCCGCCTTCTGCGTTATCCTGGGAGATTGCGAATAGACGGCCGAGCCTGACTCGCGGTCGCCTTCCATTCGTCCTGCCTCAACCATGATCAAATCCCCGCCCTGTGTCAGCAGCGTCTTGACCGACCCTTGAGCCTGGATCCTGCCTGCTCCCCGATCAATCGTGATTCTCTCGGCAACGGTCTCGGTCTCCTGGCGCCTCTCGCCCTGAGTCTCGGAGTAACGAAGCATGGGACTGCCGTCCCATATTTCCAGCACTTCCGCCTTGGCGTCATATCGAGACGAGTCGCCTCGCAAAACCAGTCTCGAATTCTCCTGCTCGTCATTCAGACGCACATCACCCCTCTGAAAGACCTCCGTCAATTGGCCTCCTGCCCATCTCGCCTCCAAGGTCCGGCTGGTTGATGTCCGTTTCACTCCCTTTTCTTCGTTGCTCAAAGTCACACCGCCGGTTCCCACTATCCGCTCGATTCGTCCGTCCCTGTAGAACGCATCCAGGGATGGAGCCGTGGCAGTTCGGCGCCCGCCTGCGAACTCCTCTGTCAGCCGGGAATCGCCCCTGCTCTCGGACCGGCTCAATTGCCCATCGGAATAGAAAAGCTGCACCGAGTCCCGAGCAATCAAGCTCCGTTCAATGGCGCCTCCCGTCCGTTTAAGCTCGACATTGCGCAGGGCTGATGCTGTCTCGAGAACCTGGCCTTCTCCAAACCGGAGATCCAGCTCCTCACTTGTTAGACGCTCGCTGACTCTTGAATCCGCCGGCTCATTTCTTGTCCGCTGCGGCTCCAATTGCCTCAGGACTGAAACGCCCCCTTCCAGATGAACACGTTCCAAATTCTTTCCCTCGGGTCCGAGAAAACCAATGAGGTGATCCGCCCGCGCTTCAGTAATGCCCAGAGACCGAGACCTGAACAAGACGCTCCCATCTGCCCGGAAATCTCTTAACACAACCTGTTCGCCCTCTGTTTCGGGCGAAGCAATGATTCGCAGAGCTTCGAGGTAGTGTGTTCCCCGGGGCGTCTCTTCCCGGTAGATCGCCTTTTTCTGGGGAGTTCCGTTACCGGAAACATCCAGCGTAGTCAACCGGTTCTCCGCCGGGTCAAAGAGCATTTCGATTCTCTCGCCTTGGAAAAAACGATCCTCCCCGATCTGCAGTTCCCCTTTTTCCAGCCCTTCAAGTCTCCGGATCCGGTTTTGCTCCGTCATTTCAACATTGACCCGGCTAGCGCTCAGGCGGTTTCCCCGGCCTGTGATCGTGGCGTTCCCGGTCAGGTAGACTATGCCCCCGTCGAGGTCGTGAAATGCCCGGTCAGCCTCAATCGTTGCATGTCCCGGCTCTGCCGGCATCGTCAGATGAAATTCTCCCGTGATATAGACCTGTTTAGGCTCGATTCGGTATTCAAGCGCCTCTCCACTACCAGAGGCACCACCGTGTTCGAAACGAAAAGCTTCCGATATGTTCACTATCTCGGACTTAAGATCCGCGCTGATATTGTTCGAGTAAACGTTAGTTCCGTCGGCCAGGCGCAGGTGAACATCGCCTGAAAACTGGATGTGTTTCCCTTCCGGGTCGTACAGGGCTTCCTTGCCGG
>DAOTAI010000144.1:0-11163 GCA_035593865.1 Acidobacteriota bacterium | reverse complement strand
GAGGCTGGATATGGCAACCATGACCACCACGAGCACAAAAAATGCGCCCCGGCGGGTGAACCTGAAAAGCTGAAGTCGATTGAGGAAGTCCAGTTTGACCCTCAGGACGAGCTTTGGAACCAGGGTTACGCTGACCACCAGCAGAAACGCCAGTGACAAGACGGACAGGAAGACAGAGGCGTAAAACTGTCCCTGCTGGCGTGCGACCGCGCCTAAAAGTGCGAGCACCGCAGCAATCAGGATACAGACCGTCGACCAGATGATCAGATTGACCGACAATCGGGCAGGTCTCGCTGTTGTCATGGCCCTGAGGTTCCCTTGTAAATCCCCCGCGAAGAGACTTACAACGGGACTTCTACTTCCTCCATCAAGCCTCTGATAACCGATTCGGCCTCGGTGCTCTTTGGTAACGGCGAGGAAAACGTCGTATTGATGATCACGCGGTGAGAGAAAACGGGCACCACCAGCCTCTTGATGTCATCGGGAATGCAGTAGTCACGGCCCTGCAGTAGCGCATACGCTTGGGCTGCCCGGTACAACGCCATCGTGCCTCTGGGACTGATGCCGAGGATGAGCTGATCGCTGCTCCGCGTCAACCGGGTCAACCGCATCGCGTATTCAAGCAAGGCATCGTGGACCTGCACCTTCTCCACCTGCTTCTGCACTTCCAGTATTTCGGCAGCAGACAGTATCGGAGTCAGCTCTTCGGCCGCCCTGTAATTAATCTGCGACCGAACGATTTGCTTTTCGTCCTCCTCATCAGGGTATCCCATCCGGATTCTCATCAGGAACCGATCCAGTTGGGATTCAGGCAGCGGATAGGTGCCGTGATGCTCAATCGGGTTCTGTGTGGCAATAACCATAAACGGCTGAGGCAGATTGTAGGTCTGGTCCTCCACCGTCACTTTGCCTTCGCTCATCGCCTCGAGCAAAGCGCTTTGAGTTTTGGGCGTCGTCCGGTTGATTTCGTCGGCCAGGATCAGGTTCGCAAAAATCGGTCCTTTACGAAACTCGAACCGGTGCTCAACCTGGTTGAAGATGGAAACACCTGTGAGGTCTGAGGGAAGCAGATCGCTGGTGAACTGAATTCGCTGGAAACTACAGTCAAAAGAGCGAGCCATGGCATGCGCCAGGGTGGTTTTCCCAACCCCCGGCACATCCTCTATCAGCAGGTGGCCCTTAGCCAATAAGGCCACAATCGCAAGATCAACAACGTCGGATTTCCCCTTGATGACCTTCTCGATCGACTGCTTCAGTAACCGAATCCTGGAATCAGACTGCGTGGCTGCACCCACAGCAGGGTATGATACCGTGCCGCTCTCGCCGAAAGCAACGAAACTCCCAATAATGCGGTCCCGCGGTGATAAGTGGACCTAGTGGACCCAGTGGACGGAGTGGAGACGGCAGATTCTCCAAGCAGTCCACTTAGTCCACTAGGTCCACTAGGTCCACTTGGTCCACTCATCCCCGCGGATAGCACGGATCACGCGGATTACGCGGATCACTCCAGGCGCTGGACAACTCCCTCAGGGAAAAAGCCCCCTCTGGCGCGGTTTGGGATTGACTCCAAAATGCTTCAACGCACGCTCGGTTGCAATGCGGCCACGTGGTGTCCGGTTGAGGAAACCGACCTGGATCAGGTACGGTTCGTAAATGTCCTCTATGGCGTCTTTTTCTTCACTGATGGCGGCAGATAGGGTATTGACACCGACGGGGCCGCCGCCGAACTTCTCGATGATGGTTAGCAGCAGCTTTCGGTCGATTTCATCAAAGCCGAACTGGTCGACATTCATCATCTCCAAAGCTTTGCAGGCGATTTCGTGGGTGATCACTCCGTCAGCCCGTACCTGGGCGTAGTCGCGAACTCGTCGGAGAAGCCGGTTGGCAATACGGGGCGTACCTCGGCTGCGTCGAGCGATTTCCGACGCGCCGTCTGGATCAATCTGCACATTTAAAATCCCCGCCGACCGTTTCACGATGAAGGTCAGGCTCTCGTAATCATAAAAATCCAGGCGCTGGATGATGCCAAAGCGACCGAGCAGAGGGGAGGTCAACAGGCCGGTCCGCGTAGTGGCGCCGACCAGCGTAAACTTCGGGACATCGATCTTGATGGATCGCGCACCCGGGCCTTCTCCGATGATGATGTCGATCTGAAAATCCTCCATCGCTGGGTAAAGGATTTCTTCGATAGCAGGATGCAGCCGATGGATCTCGTCAATAAATAAAACATCATGCTCATCCAGGTTGGTGAGCATCGCCGCCAGGTCTCCGCGCTTTTCGATGGCGGGTCCCGAAGTCGATCGGAAATTGACGTTCAGCTCGTTGGCCAGGATCTGGGCAAGGGTGGTCTTGCCGAGCCCGGGAGGACCGAACAGCAGCACGTGGTCGAGCGCCTCGCGTCGTGCACGAGCCGCCTCGACAGCTATCGATAGGTTTTCCCGGATCTTCTGCTGCCCAACGAATTCTTTCAGGAACCTCGGCCTGAGGGTATTCTCAAAGGATTGCTCATCGTCCCGGTCGGCGGGGTTCATCAAACGTTCGTCGTTCATTTAATCCTCAGCCTGAAATCCGCCTCAGGGACCGGCGGAGCAGGTCTTCGAAACTTGCCTCAGGCAGCTCCTTGATTACACTGGAGACCGCCTTCTCGGCAACGGGGCGGGCATACCCGAGATTCACCAGGGCGGAGATCACGTCGCCCTGAACGGCAGAACCCGAAGACGTAGCTGCAATCTCGCCTCCCGTCTCCGCCATGACGGTCTTCAGCTTGTCCTTGAGTTCGAGCACCATCCGCTCAGCCGTCTTCTTGCCGATTCCCGGAATGCTGCTCAAACGGGCCACATCGGCTCCAGTAATGGCCCTGATCAATTCCTCACCGGGCAACCCCGACAAGGCGGCAATGGCCAACCTCGGGCCCACACCGGAAACCTGGATCAGTAGAGTGAACAGCCGCTTCTCGAGAGTCGTCAGGAAACCATACAGAGTGAGCGCGTCTTCACGCACGTGAGTGTGAATATGAAGGCTCACACAACTGCCGGGCTCACCAAGATCGTAGTAGGTGGAGAACGGTATCAGGACTTCATATCCTACCCCACCAACCTCGACAACAACACGGTCGGTCGCCTTATTGAACAGCGTCCCTTTAAGCCAGGCAATCATCTTGTGGATTATAAAGTAAAAGGGCGACCTCCATTCCGGCGCAAGCGAGTCTGCCTGATTTCAGCTGCCCATCCAATGCCGCGCTTCTCGCCTGCGTGTTTACAGCTGCACCCGAATTTCGCGTAACATAGTCACTGCCATGAAACTCGCTCGATTTTTCATATCCTGGATCTCTCTGGCTCTCGGTCTGTTCTTTGTCTCCTGCTCGCAAAATAAAGAGCCGGAACCAGTTCGCACAGCGAGAGATGTCAACGTTATCCTGATTACCCTGGATACGACACGGCCCGATTACCTTTCCTGTTATGGTGACAGCCCGGTCGAGACCCCTCACCTCGATCGTTTAGCCAAGCAGGGAGTACTGTTTACCGATGCGGTAGTCCAGGTTCCTCTGACCCTGCCTTCCCATGCCTGTATTCTAACAGGGGCTTACCCGCAGACTCATAAAATCCGGGACAACGGGGGTTTTAACCTTGATGCTGACATTCCCACACTTGCCACCATTGCATCGTCGGCCGGACTGAACACCGGGGCCTTTGTTGGCGCCGCGATTCTAAACCGACGGTTCGGGCTAAGTCGGGGATTTGGCATTTATTCTGACGAGATGGTTGAACGGGAGCAGGACGAGAAACTACCGGGCGTGCTTGCCGAAGTGCGCGCCGAGGTCGTGACCGATCGGGCCCTTGAATGGCTGAGTTCGAAAACTGCCGGCGAGAACAAAAATGCCAGGAAACGATTCCTGCTCTGGGTTCACTACTACGATCCTCACTTTCCCTACGACCCCCCGGAACCGTTTCGATCTCGCTACCCCAACACGCCGTACGGGGGCGAAGTGGCTTATATCGACTCCCAGATCGGCCGCCTCCTGAGTTGGCTCGAGGAACGTGGCTTTGCAGATGAGACCTTGGTTGTCGTCATCGGCGACCACGGTGAAAGCCTGGGTGAGCATGGAGAATACACCCATGGTGTCTTTCTCTATGATGCTACGGTAAAAGTCCCGTTCATCATGGCCGGGCCTGACATTCCGGCAGGGCGTACGGTTGACCAGCAAGTGCGGTCAATCGACGTTATGCCAACGATTGCCGAATACCTCGGAGTGGAAGCCGGCGAACACGTCGAGGGCGAGAGTCTTATGCCGCTTCTGACCGGCACACATTCAGTCCGCAGTACCTACTCCTACATGGAGACTCTTTACCCCCGTACCGCCATGGGGTGGTCGGAGTTGCGCGGGGTGAGGGCCGAGGAATGGAAACTGATAGCCGCGCCGAAGCCTGAATTGTACCGGCTTCGAGAGGATCGATCCGAAAAGCAAAATGTTATAGATCAGTATCCAGAAGAAGCCGACCGGCTCCAGAAACGTGTGTGGGAAGTCGCCGGTGATCGCAAGAGCCTGGGAGTGCTGCAAGCCCCGCCAATGGATGATCAGACCCGACGTGAACTGGAATCTCTCGGTTACGTCAACGTCAACCGCAAACGCGAAATCCGAATCGATATGTCCGGCCCGGACCCCAAGGACCGTGTCAACATACTGGAAGTGATGGAGAAGGCCGCGGCAATGATCAACCGCGACCAGTATCGGCCGGCGATCTCCCTGCTGTCCCCCGCACTCAATACCGATCCTACCAATCCCATGCTTTATATCCGACTTGCCCTCTGCTATGAACGCACCGGACAGTACCGGAAAGCGATCGAAGTGTACCAGAAAGCCATCGAACACGAGGCCGACAACGACCAGACTTACGCCGAGTTGGGTGAGCTTTATGTCCGCGTGAGGCAGCTGGAGCCGGCCGTCAAAGCCATGGAGCAGGCGGCTGAAATGAATCCCGGTAATCTCCAGAACCTCAATAATCTTGCCACCGCTTACGCCGAGCTGGGCCGCCAGCAGGATGCCGAGAAGACCCTGCAGATGGTCCTGGCCCAGAATGCAGATGACCCTTCCGCTCACAACCTGGCGGGAATTCTGGCCTTGTCCAGAGGCCAGGGCGATTTGGCGCGCATCCACTTTGAAAGGGCGATAGTCGGGAATCCAAACTTGGCTGAGCCCTACTTGAATCTTGGCCTGCTCGCCGAACAAGCCGGGCGTCTGGATCAAGCCGCGGTTTACTACCGGCAGTTCCTGGAGAAGGCTTCACCGGACAAGCACCGTGAAGTGATCCCCAAGGTCCGGGACGCACTGGAACAACTTACTGGTAAATCATGAAAAGCGAGGGTATGAGGGGGTTGTTTGGGCGAGCTCGGGCGCACCAGAGGTTGTCCGCGTAATCCGCGCTATCCGTTCTATCCGTGGTAATGGCTGCCCACGGATAGAACGGATAGCGCGGATTACGCGGATGAAAAGCGCTACGCTCCAAGCTCTTGTTCGAAAACAGGCGCAATGGGGATGGTGGCCGGGAATTCGGACCACGACCGGCCACCACGGTAATCCCTAAATCCCCAGCAGTTTAGCTGCATTGTCGTGGTAGACCTTGCGGAGGATGGTGTCGGGAAGACCCAATCCGTAAATCCGCCAGCGACCCTGCGGTGGAACGCGGGCGGGCGCGTAGTCGAAGTACTCGTCCTCGGTTTCTAGGAACCGGTAGTATATCTGGTACAGCTCGTCGCCGTAAACCTGCTGAGGATACTCGTCCCCGTGTGGAACCGCGTCAGTCCCGAATAGAATGCGATCCTGGTACTTCTCGAAGAACTTGCGCGCGGTGCGCGGTTGTCGCCCCAGTTCCCCAATGCGGGCGCCGATCTCGACGTGCATGTTCGGATATCGATCGAGCCACTCCCCGACCCAGGCGAGATTTTCGGAGTTGCCGACGTGAGCCAGGACAAACTGGGTATTGGGATGACGCTCTACCACCCGGTTTCGCGCCTCATGCAGTTCTTTATTGCTCGGGAAATCCTTCCCGTGAAACGACCAATCGGGATGCGCGTGCAGCTCTTCATACCGCTCATTGAAACGGTCGATCGGAAGGAAGAAGGCCTCGGGGTCCGAAACATGAATGATCACCGGCATCTTGTTGGCCCCCGCCGCTTCCCACATCGGATCGAAACGTTTGTCGTCAACCTTGACCAGATTCCCCTCGGTCAGGTTCTCGCGCAGGTATAGACCCAAGGTCTTCAGCAACTTCAAGCCGCGTGCACCCTTCTTTCGAGCCCTTTCGATTTCATCTGCCTGCCACTGAGGATAGTTTGGTTCTTTGATCCTCCACCAGGAGGGTTCGGTGAAAACGGCGAAACGGTCCGGGTATCGCTTCTGATAGAACTCGAGGGACTGGTCCAGACAGGTTCCACTCCCGCCAGTCACGTTAACCAGCATCTTCAGATTGCGTCTCTCCATAATCGGCAAAATCTCGGAGAGTTCCGCGGTTGGGCTGAAGTTGCCTCCGTCCGGGGCATCGTCGGCATAGCTCGGACTCCAGGAAAGATGCGTATGGAAATCGATCACGGGAAATCGCGACTTCTCGATTTTCGTTTCCGGCACCACCAACATACTCCGCGGTTCAAACTCGACTAGTGGAAGTTGCCCTTTCTTTGCTTCGGTTCCTTCTACAGATTGTCCCGACTCCATTGATCCCTCCGCACATGCGGCCAGAGCGCCCGCTCCGACTGTCGCCATCCACGTTCTCCGATTTAACCGGCTCATAGTCTCCCCTCCCTAACCGTTATCTCCGTTCCTTATTGGTGTGCAGCCGCCACGTCCAGTTGCGCCTCTCGAATCGCCTGACGGCGCACCTGGGGGTCCAACTCGAGCGCCTTTTGCAGCTCCCGGTTGGCGCCATCTTTGTCGCCCCGTTCTTCAAGCACGAGCGATTTCAGGTAGTGTCCCACGACTTCTTTGCGGCCTCGATATTCAAAACCTCCCGAAAGGTATGTGTCGGCTTGCTTTTCGACCTGTTCGAGAAGCTTCCTGTACTCATCCTGATTCCCCAGCGCTTTTTGAGCCAGCGCCTGATAGTAGGTTCCCAGGTGAGGTTGCCGATACTTTTCGTCCATTATCGCCCGCAGGTGTTTGCGAGCTTGCTCCGGTTGCTTCTTGGCCTCATATAGCCTGGCCAGATTCCAGTTGACATGAGCCTGGAAGTCGGGGGTCCGAGGCGCCACCTCGAGATTCTTCGGATAGGTGCCTGCCTCCTCGTAGTGTATCCTGGCCTGCTCAAGATTGTTGTCCCGCAAAGCCAGATCCCCGAGTTTCTGGTTGACTTCAACCCAGGCGTGATGGATGCCGTACCTCCCTTCCCAACTGTGGAAATGTCTCGTTTTCAGCGTTTCGTAGGCGAGCTTCAGGTTTTCCGGATCCCCCGCCTGAATACGCAGGTCGACCAATCTGGCCGTCAAGTCATCGCGAAGCGCAACCGTATCTTTCAGCTTCAAAAGATAGGCCAGACGTTCTGAGGCCGGGACTCCCTGCGCTTCCCTGGTCTCGTCCAATTCCAAAAGCACTCGGGCATCCTTGGGATCTGCGGCAATCGCCTTTTCGTAAGCTTCCCGAGCAGCCTTCAGATCTTTGTTTACCTGCCTTTCAGCATAGCCGACGTTACGCCAGGCGAGCACCGAGTTCGGTTCGAGCCGTGCCGCTTCCCGCCAATGACGCAGAGCCTCCTCGCGCTGGCCGAGCTCGAAATAGAGCAGGTTTCCGAGAAACAGATGCGCGCGGGCGTCCTTCGGATTCAACGAAAGCGCCGCCTCCAGCGCCGCCTTCTCTTCCATACGATGGGGATTCGTGTATTCAGCAGGTCCCAAGGCTGCCTTTCGGTAAAATTCTTTAGCGGCGTCTTTTGCATCCGCCAGCTCGCTGAAGTAGCCCCGCAGGTAATGGACCATGGGATACACTTGCTGGGCATTCTTTCCTTCAGCTAGGCCCGCCAATACCTTATCCGCATCTGTGTACAGCCCGGCTTCGGCATAGGCGCAGGCGAGCTCGAGGTAATTCTGAACACTCTCCCTCATGTAGGACGTCCACGTCGTCCGCCATTCCTGGGTTTCCTTCCGCAGATCTTCTAGCGCCAGGAGCTTCTCCAACCCGCCCATGAAGTGCATCGGATCGAGCTCCAATGCGCGTTCGGCGCTGGCGAGCGCTTTCTCGGGTTCATTCAGGCGTCTGTAAGCGACAGCTTTCAGTGCCTGGATGTCCGCGAATTTCCCGTTATGGCTCTCGGCCTCTTCGGCCTTCTCGATCGCCCCGCGAAAGTCACCTTCAGCCAGATCGAGGCGAAGGAGATTCAGGTAAGCCGGCGCGAAGAAATCGTAGGTATAACTCGCCCGGTAGAACGCCTCCCGGGCCTTCTCCGCATCCCGTAATCCGAGATACGCCAGTCCTTTGCCGAAGTAGATACGAGAGTTGTCATAGTCCCGCTTGAGCGCGGTGTCGAAGTATTTCAGCGCCTCCTGCCATCGTCCCTGACGCAGCGCCAAATAGCCCATATCGGTATTAACACGGCTGTCCCCCGGATCATTCTTCAAGGCGGTCTGGTAATAAAGCAGAGCCTCATCGGTTCTGACGAACTTGTCGAGCCATTCACCGGCATGCGCGAGTTCGTCCTGATTCATCTTGGCGGGATCACCCGGATCTTTCTGACCTTCCGGCAGTTCGACCTTCTGGGGAGGCCGCCGCTGCAACTCGATTCGCAAATCGCCTTCAGGGCCGAAAACCGCCAGGTGCAGATCGTAAACCGTGGTGTCGGCGCCGACCGGCAGCTCGACCGTGTACGGCTTGTCAGGCGCTAACCTGGCAACTGTCTCCTCGTGCAGCACGGTTTGGCGTTTTGTGTCCGTTAGAACGACACGCAAGTCATTAAAAACACCGCTGCCATAAACAGCTGCAAATGCCTTTCCGTCCTGGAGATCAGTATTGACCGCAAAATCGACATTGGCGTTGTTATAGCCGCGTGTATCACGCACGGGGTACCAGTAATCGACGGCAGTGCGGACCTGGTGCGGCGCCATCCAGTGATAATCGGGCTGGTTGTCGCTCCAGGCGCCGGCTTGGGGTTCGAAATAGGGACCACCGCCTTCAGTCAGGATGTCTTCCCAAATTCGGCCGGATGGTCCAGATCCCCACGTCCAGAGTTTCTTTCCCGGCATGATGTTATGGTTAGCAACGTGCACCATGCCGGCCTTTGCCTGGTGGTCGTACGTCCCGAACCAGTCGGAAGGATTGTTAAAAGCAAAATAACTGGAGGCGTTCGGGGAGTTCTTCCACCAGGTCAGGTCCACGCCTTCATGAATCGGCCAGTTCCAAAATTCGTGCTTCCCGTGCCCGGTAACCATATCTCCGGGATATTGAGCCTGCGCCCATTCGTTGGCATGTGTCGCCCCCGTCGCCCAGAACTGGAAAGGATGCCGGTAATTGGTCGGGTTGATAAACACGTATTGGCAACGCATGTAACTGCGCCCGGGAAAGACCGTGATCCCGATCAGCCATCGCATTCTGTAAACCGGCTCCGTCTCTCCTACCCACACCGTGGCGCTGCCGTCCGGGTTTTTGACAATACGATGATCGACTGGCATGAAACACGAAGGACGATGACCGTGGGGGAAGTTCCATTCAATACCACCCGAAATCCACGCCCCGGTCATGCTGATCAGCCCGGGCTTTATAGTGCGCTGCCAGTACAGCCAAACGTAATTATTGGTCTTGTCCAGCGCACCGTGGACTCGTCCCCCGATTTCGGGAAGAATGAGAACCTTGATGTACTCGTTTTCAAGAGTAACTGCCTCGTAGGTCTTATCCACTTTTTCATCGGTGAGCGTTTCATTCAGTGTGTAGGGGTAAATCGGCCCCTGACGGTTTGAGACAGAATGAACCGCCGGCGGTCCGATCAGCCAGGTGGGAATGGTCATCGGTTCTTCCCGGACCGATACCTCGGCGACGGCTGTTACGGTGAAGACAGCCACGAGTAGCGGAATTGACCAAAGCAAAGATAAACGAGTCGTCACGTGTTACCTCCAATCAGGCGCGGGTAATAAGTCTTCATCCAGCAGATTCCCGACCGAACAACCCGAGTCGGCATGCCTTCGAGTAGAGTCGCAGAACCCCTGCGATTTTGTCGCAAATCAAGGCGGTAGGATCGGCTGACAGCACTCCTGCCCTGACCCCCTCATACTGGACCGGCAAGAACTGACTGATCAGCGTAAGAGGAGGCGGGTAATTTTTCAGGTTGCTCACCAGGCGAGAAAGCGCTGCCTGCACTTCAGGCCTGGGCCAGTAATAACGGCAACGATCGCTGAAACTGTACCGTCGTGCGTATCGCAGATAGGCTTCGTCCCCCGTGTAGTAACCTTGCCAGTCCGCAGGGTCTTTGACCATCACGCTTTCAAGCGCTTCCCGGACCCGGGACAGTTCAACGGATCTTCGATCGCCCAGCCACTCTTCTTCGATCATCGAAAGAGCAAAAACAGCCTCACGAAAAGCAAACGTAAGCCACGGCCCCACCTTCAAGATGGCAAAATGGTCTTTTACCAACTGTGACAAGGCTTCCGGCTTCTGGTAGTCAGTCGAATGGGCTTCGTATACACAAGTCCCGGCCTCCCGGATCAAGGCCGACAGATTCGCCGTCTTGCAGCGGTCGTATTCGAAAACAGCATCATCTGAGTATTCAACTCCGGGCTGGACCACAAGGGCGATGACCCGCTCCCATACATGACCCAATCCTCGGCGCTCCAAGGTCGCTTTGGTCTGTTCCAGGGTCGAACGAACATCCTCCGCCGACGTCACTTCAGGCGCCTGGGAGCGTGTCTTTTCGCCGCCGGGCACCGGTACCTCGGTGCCGACTACATAGACAGGTCGAACGTCACTTCCCCGACGACTTGCCGCCTCTTCGGCAACACGGGCCAGGGCAGCGGTTCGTTCCATTACGATTGTCTCATTAAGTGGCGTTTTGGGGTCTCCGGCGTCATCAGCACACCGCATGCTCGCGTCCAGGTGGATTTTGCAGAAACCGGCTTCAACGTAGCTTCGGACCAGGTCTTCAGCCTTCTGCATTGCCAGGGCGGCCGGTTCTTGACGCCACGGATAGGGACCCA
>DAOTAI010000143.1:0-11179 GCA_035593865.1 Acidobacteriota bacterium | reverse complement strand
CTCCGAGAGAACTTCGGAGATGTATCGATCATCTACGGGGCTCGCTCCGTCGAGGATTTGGTCTACAAAGCCGAGCTGGAGGAATGGGGGCGTCGCGACGACGTGAGGCTGACCACGACGGTGGATCCCGGAGGAGAAACGCCCGACTGGAAGGGTGAAGTCGGATTTGTGCCACACATCCTGGAGAAGGTAAATCCATCGAGCGAGAACACGATCGCACTGGTCTGCGGCCCGCCTATCATGATTAAGTTGACGCTTCCGGTTCTGGCCAAACTTGGTTTCTCCCCAGGGGACACCTTCACGACTCTTGAGAACCGGATGAAGTGCGGCATCGGGAAGTGCGGCCGCTGCAACGTCGGCAAGTACTACGTGTGCGTAGACGGCCCGGTCTTTACCTTGGAGCAACTCCAGAACATGCCGCCGGAATATTGAGCAGCATGGGCATAATCGGCCTGCTTATCCGTGTAATCCGTGCGATCCGTTCCATCCGTGGGCGATTATCCACGGATGGAACGGATCGCACGGATTACACGGATAAGCAGGCCTTTTTTTTCAGCCCTTCCGCGTTCACCCGATCGTCGCATTCCTTTTCTTGACGCACGCGGCTTGCGGGAATAAGATGACCGGAATTTTGGAGGAGCGCAATGACACAAGGAGAGCACCGACCTCCTGCCGTCTTAATTATTGGGGCCCTGGCCGGTTGTCTTCAGATCGATGCTCTTGCATGGCAATTGCCCGAGATCATCAGCCAGGCGAAAGGCTCGTTCGTTGCAGATTACGGGCTCCAGATCCTGGCAGTGCTTCTGCTGCTTGGTGCCGCTTTCATTTTTCACTGGCGGCGCATTAAAGAATACCGGCAAAGTAACGATCAGCTGCAAGCCAGAATCAAGCGCTTATATTCCGAGATCGATAACCTGAAAGAGGAGCTGAATTATCGATCCGGCCATGATCCGTTGACTCGCCTTCCCAACCGCAACGCCGCCCTCTCCTATCTGGCGTCTGAGTTGGAGAAACCATCCGGAAGCAGCCTCGGATGTATCATTCTCGCCTTGGATAACTTCAAACGGGCTAACGACAGCCTGGGCCAGGAGAAGGGAGACGAGATCCTGTGCAGGATCGCGGCGGCAATCAAGGAGGCTGTGGGCGAGGGAGATTTCGTCGCCCGCTATGGAGGTGACGAATTTGTCATCGTCCGGCCGGGTGCGACCAGTTCCGATCTGGAGAGCCTTGCCAGGCGCCTGGCTGGACTGTCTTATACTGAGGAAAGCACTCCCGGCTGGAAAATCACCGTCACCACCTCCGTCGGGGCCGTTCTCGTCGCAACTGATTCGAGAATCAGCAGCGGCACGGTTCTCGCCACCGCCGACGCTCTTGTCCTGGAAGTGAAGAGGGAGGGAGGACGGGGCTATCGAACCGAACAGTTTGGCGATACGAAAACTGTTGACCGCTGATTCAACTGCACGCGTGGATCCCAGCGCCAAGGCCCCGGTGCGCAACCGGAGCCTGGCTCCAAGATAGTACCAACCGTCAGCTACGTTCCAGCTGTAACGTGATAGTCGGGGCATCCGCTACTTCTGGCGGGCCGAAGTACTGCACCGGGCCTGGGAAAACGTATTCATCGCCCAGCGCCCACCGCTCGCGGTTGGCACTGAAGTACTGGAAGGGTTTTCCCTGCAGGTCGACCAGGGCTTTCTTAATGACAGGAACTGCTTTTCCCTTGCGGACCTCCATATTCAGCATCATGGTCACCGGGGTCCCGCCGGCAACCCATTCATCAGCGGGTCGGGTCAAGTTGCGAATGTTCACAGTGTACCCGGTCAGTCCCGCCCGCACCAGCTGCGTGGCAGCGTAGCCCAGCGAATAGCAGTAATCGGCATCGAAATTCGACGGCATGGCACACCGTCCCTCGTACCCGAAGAAGTGCGACAGCGAGCTGAATTTCGCCTCTGTTTTCCCCTGTGACTTCAGGAACCTGATCTTGTCGGACACCAGGTCAATGAGCAGCCGCTCGGTTTCGACCTGGGAGAGAGGAACGTTTCCGTGGCTGTCCCTGTGCAACAGCACTTCCTGGATATCCTGCGGAAGCGAGCCATACACCTTCGCGCTATCGGCGGTCAACCGGGTAGTCACATACTGGAACCGTTCCGATTGATCCGGAAGATCGCGGATATACTGCTCATCACGCCCCAGGATCGTGCTGAGCTCATCGATCATACGTTTGATATCGGAGATGAATTCAGGAAGACCTTCCGGAACAATTACGACTCCGTAGTTCTTGCCGGCCGCGGCCCGCTTCAAGATCACATCGACGATGTAATCGACGATCTCCGCAAGCGTGGTCCCCTTGGCTTGAATTTCCTCGGAGATCAGGCAAACGTTCGGATGCGTCTGAAGAGCACATTCGAGCGTCACGTGACTTGCGGCGCGGCCCATCAACCGCACAAAATGCCAGTACTTGACTGCGGACATCGCGTCACGACAGATGTTCCCGACAAGTTCCGAGTACGTCTTGCAGGCGGTGTCGAAACCGAACGAAGCCTCGATTTGTTCGTTCTTCATGTCGCCGTCGATGGTCTTCGGAACTCCAATAATGACGGTCTTGCTCTTCTCCTTACGGAGGTATTCGGCAAGGACGGCCGCGTTGGTGTTTGAATCATCGCCGCCGATAATCACAAGCCCGTCGAGGTTCATTGATTCAAAGTTCTGCTTGCAGGCAGCGAGATCTTCCGGTTTTTCGATCTTGTCCCGGCCGCTCATGATCATGTCAAAACCGCCCGTATTTCGGTATTGATCGATCAGTTCGGCGGTGATTTCCTTACATTTCCCCTTGATGACTCCTGCGGGTCCTTTAAGGAAACCAAAGAGTCGGCTGTTCGGATTGGCAGCTTTCAACGCGTCAAACAGGCCGGCAATGACGTTGTGCCCACCAGGCGCCTGGCCACCGGAAAGGACAACTCCAACATTGAGGGTTTCCGTGTTCAGGTCGCTGTTTCCTTCGACGATCGTTGCGACCGGCTGGCCGCATGTCTCGGGAAACCGTCGCCGAATTTCTTCTTCATCGGACAGCGGTTTCGTAGGCGCACCAAGTTCTATTCGTATGTTATTTGTCCGCAAGGCCTTCGGCAGCTTTGGCCGATAAGCTAAACGTACTCTCTGCAACGCTGAAATGTCGGCACTCATTCTTACTCCTCCCCTTCGACTACCTTATTGCTGACCTTCGTCAACTAGCGTGGCTGACTTGATGTAATCAAGATGAGGGAAATTCCTGCGAAGATAAGTATTTCCTTGTGACTCGATCAATTCCTGGCTCGGCCCCTGACCGCGCGGAGCTCCTTCGCCATAACCCGAAAAGAGGTTATCGAGGTTCTCCATCCCCTCGATGACCCGGCCGAAAGGTGCGAATCCGCTTCGATCCAGACGTGAATTGTTTCCGAAGTTTATGAACATCTGGGTAGTGCGGGTATTGGGACCGGCCATCGCAAACGAGATGAAGCCGCGCAGATTTGACTGGCGAACCGGGTCGTCAGGAATCGGGGCATTGCGCCACTTGGCTGCAATTTCCGGTTTCCCGTGAATTCCGAACTGGGCGATGAATCCCTCGATAACGCGGAAAAAGGCAATATCGGTAAAAAACCCGTCCTTCACGAGGGTGTAGAACCGATCAGCGCCTCTTGGCGCCCATTCGCGGATCACCTCAATTAGAACTGGCCCGGTGGTCGTATCAAATCTGACCCGAAACGTTTCGGGCGCCTGTATAGTTGTCATGGCTGATTCAGAATTCGCCTTTCCTCGAGATTTCGCTTGCTCTGCTCCGAACGCTCTCCCACCGCTTGCCAGCGCCAGCAGAAGAACACCCACAAAAACAAAGCGTGTTGTCCGGTGTCTCATCTTCTTGCGGTGCTCCTCGAAAGGTTTATGTTAACGCGTGCGCTTGCCTCAAGAAAAGCGGGAACGGTGTGAAAAATCGGCGGGTTTATCCGCGTTATCCGCGCGATCCGTGTTATGCGTGGGTATCAAGCCCGCCGATAGGGCGGATCGCGAGGATAACGCGGATAAACCGGCCCCCCGGTAGCCGCAATCACTCGCACTGACAGAGGGTGAATCTATACTCCCGCGCATGTCGAAGTTTCGGCTTTTGCATACGTCCGATTGGCACATCGGGCAGGTCTTACATGAGCAACCACGCGAATACGAACACCAGTTCTTCCTGGATTGGCTGGTAAGCCTGCTCGAAGCCGAGCAGATAAGCGCATTACTGGTAGCAGGGGACATCTTTGACGGACCCAACCCGACGGCAGTCTCGCAGCAGATCTTTTACAAGTTTCTGGCAACAGCCAAGACCCGTCTGCCCCACTTGGAAATCGTTATACTCGGCGGCAATCATGATTCTGCCGCCCGGCTGGATGCTCCGCACCCGGTTCTCTCGGCTTTTGGTGTTCACGTTGTCGGGGGCCTGCGTCGTACCGAGGCTGGCTTTCTAGAAACCGATCGCTGCCTGGTCACCCTGCACGGTCCTGACGGGAATCCGGCCGCCTACCTGGCCGCGGTTCCGTACCTCCGTCCCGGAGACCTCCCGCTTTGTCCAAACGATGAAGACGGTGACCTGAGGCTGGTTGAATCAATCAGCTCCATCTATCGGCCGATTTGCGAAGAGGCAATCAACCGGGCCGGTGCCGACAAGGCCGCCCTGGCGGCGGGACATCTCTATTTAACCGGTTGTCAGCTTTCCGAGCTCTCCGAGCGCAAGATTCAGAACGGATACCTGGCCGCCCTTCCCGCCGATATCTTTTGTACGGGGCTCAGCTACATCGCCCTCGGACATTTGCACCTGGCGCAATCGGTCACTGAAAAAATTCACTACTCGGGCTCTCCGCTCCCGCTTTCTTTCGCCGAAAGCAGCTACAATCACCGGGTGCTTATTGCTGAATTTGACGGTCCGGAACTGGTGGAACTCCGATCCATTCCCGTACCCAGGCCAGTCCAGATGCTGCGAATCCCCGAGGATGGCCCCCGGCCACCCGAGCAGGTCCTCAAGGAAATCCAGCAACTCGAGAGCTTGGAAGGTCGCGACCCGCTTTCGCCAACGCGTCCCTATCTTGAAGTACGGGTACGATTGGAAAGACCGCGGCCGACGCTGCGTGAGGAAATAAGTCGTGCTCTCGATGACAAGTGGCCCAGGCTTCTGAAAATCACTCCGGACTACGGCCCCCGGGAGCATTCTCTCGCCTCGTCATCCCCCGCCCGCGGGCTCGATGAGCTGAATCACGAAGAGATCTTTCGTTCCTGCTATCGGCGCAAATACGTCTCGGCCGACAGCATTCTGAATGAGCCCAGCGACGAACTGATGGCCGCTTTCCGTTGCTTATGGGAAGAACAGGAAAGGGGAGAAGTGCAATGAGAATCCTCGCTATTCGTGGATCCAACCTGGCCAGTCTCTCCGGACCTTTTGAGCTTGATTTGAGGCACCCTCCGCTGGGTGATGCTCATCTTTTCGTGATCACCGGCCCGGTCGGCTCGGGCAAATCGACACTGCTCGACGCCCTGTCGGTCGCCCTCTTTCACGAGGCGCCCAGGCTCGTGAAAGCCAGCAAGGCAAAATTCGACGATTTGCCCGCTGATGACCCACGGAACCTGCTGAGGCGGGGAGCGACGCAGGGTTTCGCCGAAGTGGATTTCCAGGCCGACGACGGCCGGAGTTACCGGGCGCGCTGGGAGGTGCGTCGCGCCAGACGGCGCGTTGACGGCGCCGTTCAGAAGCCGACCTGTTCGCTTATATGCCTCGAAACCGGCGATGTGTTAGGCGGCGGGCTGGTGGAGACCCGGGCTGAGATCAGCAGGGTCATAGGGCTTGATTTTAATCAGTTTCAGCGCTCGGTTCTGCTGGCCCAGGGGGAATTCGCCTCATTCCTGCAGGCCGGTTCCAACGAACGTTCCGCCCTCCTGGAACGGATGACCGGAACGGAGCTGTACGGACGCGTGTCAAAAGCCGCGTATGAGCGCGCCAAGATCGAGTTGGAACGCGTAGAGGCGATCCAAAAAGAGATGGCTGGCCTCCAGGCCCTGTCGGTGGATGAACTAGTCGCGCTCCAGGAGGAGATTCGACAAACGAACCTGCAATTGGGCGAGCTTGACAACTTTCTTCGAGCCCTGACCGTCGAGCAAGAATGGTTCATTCGCAACCACGAGTTAGAGCAAGCACTGGAAGGCGCCAAGGCTGAACAGGCTGCCGTCCTGACGCAGGAACCGGTATTTGAGGAAAAGAGACGGGAACTTAACCGCACCGAAACCGCACTCAAACTGTCGAGTCTCCTTTCCGCTGTCGATGAATTAGCTCGCGAGTCAGAAACCCTGACGACGGGGCTCGAAAGTCAAAGAGAAGCGGCCCGTCAGGCGGTCGAGAACCGGGCGGCGGCTCAGGAGAAAGTTGACGAGGCCCGGAAAATTCTAGAGGCCGCCGAGAGCTTGCGGCGGGAAGTTGCGCCCATGCTTGAAGAGGCGCTGAAACTTGATGAGCAGTTGCGGCTGGCCGAGCAAGCCCTGTCAGAGGCTGAAAATGCGCGGGGGGCAGCAGAGGAGCGAAAAACCCGAGCGGGCGAAAGCCTCAGCTCGTCACAGGATCTCCTGGCTAAGCTTCAGGACACGGCACAAGAACTGGAGGAGTTCAAAACCCGGAATGCTACACTTGCACACCTGTTTAGTGAGCAGAAGCATTGGCTCGAACAGATTCTTCATTACGAAACGCTGAAGGCAGATGAAATCAAGAAACGGGACCTCCTAGCCAAGACTGTCTCCGAGATCGACGACCTTCGCACTAAAGCTGAAGGCGTCGCTAAAGAGCTTACCTCCCACCAGGCCGAGATCGAGCGCCTGGAGGCTGGCGCCGCTAAGCTGGAGGCCGACATTGCCGCCCGCAATCCTGAAAAGCTCGAGCAAATCCTAGAAAAAGCCCGCAACCTCGAGGACCAGGCGGCTGCGCTCGAACGGAACAACGTCGCGCTGCGGGCACTGCAGACCGAGGTCAATCGAATCCTCAACGAGCGGGCCGAGGCGGTGCAAGAATCCGAGGCGATTCAGCGTCTGGCTGCCGAAATCGATAGCCGTCTGCCGGCTCTTGAGGCGGCTACGGCGGAGGCCGAGCGCGCCTGGAGAACAGCCGTTTCTTCCCGTCAGCCGAATGTTGAAGAGCTGCGTTCGCAGTTGTCGCCTGGCCGTCCCTGCCCGGTCTGTGGCGCTCTCGATCATCCCTGGGCCTCGGCTCAGGCCCCTGCCCTGGATGAACTGGTGGAAAAGAGCGCCAAGCGGCACGAAGAACTGGAAAAGGAACTGGCTGCCATGCGGCGCAAGCGCCTCGAGCACGAGGCACGACTGGAGGCGCTACAAAAGAGCATCCGCCAGGCAGACAAGCGCCTTAACTCGCTGGCTCCGGAACGCGAGCGCTTGCGAGCGATCATCCTGCAAGGGGTACGCCAACTCAAATTGAAAGACGCCAACGAGGCCGAGCGAGCCCTGGCCGCTGCTAAGTCCAGGTTCGAGTCGGCTTCGAAGGAGCTTCGCCTGATTCGCGACCAGGAAGCTGTGCTCCGCGACACCGTCCGGCAGTCGAAATCACGAAAGCGTGTCTTCGAAAAGCTTTCAGGCGTCCACCAGAAGCTTCAGACCGATCTTACGGTGGCGCTTTCACGCCAAGAATCGATCGCGACACAGCTGGCAGAAATCGACGAAACGCGTGGGCGGCTTCGCAAGGAACTCGATTCCGCCTTTTCTCCCTGGATGGCTTTGGAGAGTGCAGAGCCGGGCCGGAGCCTGGCAATGCTGGATGATGATCCGGTGACTTTGCGCCGGCTTTTCGCAAGCCGCGCCGACGAGTGGAAGAAAAACCTCGAGAAGCTGGAAGAAACCAGGCGGAGTATATCGGCGGTCGAGGCCGAGGTGGAATATCGCGAACGGGAGAAGGCCCAGGCCGAAGCGGAGTACTTTCGCGCCGATACCGGCTTCCTGTCCAGAAAACGGGAGGCAAACGAACTGACCCGCAAGCGAGGCCTGATCCTCCAGGGACGACCTGTGGCCGAGGTGCGGGAGATTTATGACGGGGAAGTCGAAACGGCTCGCAACCGCCTTGAAGAGGCCGAGAGAACTCTTGAGGCAGCCGCCACCGAACTTACCCGGGTGGAGATGACTATCGGCTCCCAGGTTGAACAGCTCAGGATTAACAGCGAGAACCTGCGTGCCAGAAGAGCCGCGCTCGAAAAAGAGCTGAGCAAACACCATTTAACCGAGAAAGAGGCCCGGGAACTGGCTGCCCGGGGTGAAGCCTGGTGTTCGAGCACGCGCGAGGCAATAAACGAATATGACACAGAGCGCGTCAGGGTCCGGGAGCGGGTTGAGGAAAGAGAACGCCGACTGGCAGAGCACGAACGCAGCCGTCCGGACCGAAGCTGTGAAGAGGTGGAGCGGCTTCTGAACGAAACCAGGGAAAAGCGCAAATCAACCGACGAGTTGCGCGGCGAGCTTTGTGCGCGGTTAATCCATGCCCAGTCCCTTAAGGACAGAATGAATAGCCTGTCGGAGCGGTTGCTCGTGGTGGAAGAGGAGGGTCGCGTATGGCGCGAGCTTGGAGAAGTGATTGGCTCGGCCGACGGGAAAACCTTCCGCAATTTCGCTCAGACCTATACCCTGGAACTTCTCCTGGAGCATGCTAATCGGCATCTGGCCGATTTGAAGCCCCGCTACCGGCTGGAACGGCTGCGGGACGACGACCATGATCCACTGGGGATCGTCGTTGTCGATCAGGACATGGGAGATGATCGCCGCTCCGTCAACACCCTTTCGGGTGGCGAGACCTTCCTCGTCTCCCTCGCGCTCGCGCTCGGGCTCTCATCGTTGCAGTCGCATCGGGTGCGCCTGGGCTCGTTGTTCATCGACGAAGGATTCGGCGCCCTGGATGCGGCCGCTCTCGAAACCGCTCTTTCCGCGCTGGAGGCCCTCCAACTCCAGGATCGACAAATCGGAATCATTTCTCATGTGGAGGGCCTGGCCGAGCATTTCCCGGCTGAAGTGCGCGTCGTGCCTCTCGGCGCGGGCGCCAGCCGAGTCGAAGTTGTGCAGAGGTGGGCGATAGGCGGGTGAGTTGCACCAATTAGCGCTTGAATAAGCACGCCGCTGTCTGCGAAATAGGGCAGCGAGTCCAACGGAGAGTGTACGAATGCCGGTCATGCTCGGAGCCGGGAGCGGGCCGGGAGAGCGCGGCAGTTGAGTGACCCGTCCCCTACCCCGCTGACACATAAGCGCCCAAATACGTCTTGGCTTTTTGTCCCGAGGGATTAGGCATGTGCGAACTAAGACATCCTTGACACTTTTATCCGAACACATCCTTGACAGTTTTCTGCTTGGTTTCAGTGTCTGTCTTATCTTGTGATCAGCCCGGGTCAAAAATGGTTTCAGCTGGGGGAGGATAGAGCTCCGCAGGGATGCGAGTCGAGCGCTGCCCAGCTGCCGGAATAGGGGGATGACTATTTTGGTTTTAAGCGGTTCCTGAAGGGAACAGCCAGGGGCACAGCGAATTGCCCTTCCCCTTCAGGGAAGGGACGCATTATCGGACCCGAGACCCAGGGTACCTGAAAAACGGTACCCTGGGCTATCTTGCCTTGTCCCTATCGGGACAAAAACCAAGCCGTGTTTGAGCCTTGCCTCAAAAGAGTTGTGTATCGGGCACAATACGCAACCCTTTCAGGGGACCCCGCTAACAGCGGAGGACTCATTTGAGGGCTCATGCCAGCAAACCTATGGATCACATGCTCCTGCCCCCTATATCCTCTTGACCAGCCCTTTTTCTACCGCTGCGGTATTTCGAACCAGGATCAGTACCAGGATCATCGCGATAAAGGGAATGAAGCTCGCGGTGATCAGGATCGGTTCAAAAGAGTACCGATGCGAGACATAGCCGATCAGGTAAGTCGAAATGATTGTGCCGATGCCGGCCCCCGTCCCGCACATGCCGCTTACCGTGGCGACCGAACGGCTGGGGTACAGATCGGACGGGAGGACAAGCACCATGGTGGAAAACGTGGCGTAGGCGAAAGTCGAGAACCCGAAGAGCGCCGCCAGCGTGTACGGAGTGTCGGCAAAAACGGCCAGAGACAACGCCAGCATGCCGATTCCCCCGAAAACGACCACGGCCTTACGCGCCTTACCGACAGGCCAGCCTCGTCGGATCAGCCAACTCGAAAAGCCTCCGCCCGAAAAGTTCCCGAGATCGGCGGCAAGGAATGGAATCCAGAAAGCGATAAGCCCTTCTTCCAAGGTGATTCCTTTGGACACCAAAAAGATGGCGAACCAGTCGGTTATGAAAAACCAGACCGGGTCGGTGAAGGATCTCCCGATAATCACTCCCCAGGTCTGGGGCAGGCGCAGCAACTCGCTCCACTTCGGTGGAGGCCCCTGCTCTCCCTGAGTCACGTCTTCCTGCTTGTCCTTCAGGATCATCTCCCGTTCTTCGGGCCTGAGACGTGGATGGCTTTCCGGCGGGTGATAGAGCAGGCGCCACGCAATCAGCCAGAGGAAGCCGAGAGTGCCCGTAATGATGAACGCTGGCCGCCAGCCGCCAAAGGAATGATAAAGCCAAAGAACGAGGAAAGGGGCAATCGCGCCCCCAATCGACGATCCGCTGTCGAACAGCGCGACGGCCCAGCCTCTTTCCCGCTTGGGAAACCACTCTGCGACCGCCTTGGTTGCGCCAGGCCAGTTGGCGGATTCTCCCAGTCCGAGAAGGAAACGGAACGCAAAAAAGCTGCGCAGGCCGGAAGCCAGCGCTGTCAGCATGGCCACGACGGAGTACCAGGTGACCGTAATCGTAAGCCCCAGACGCGTGCCGATCCGGTCAATGATTCTTCCCGCGCCGGTCTGTCCGAAGGCGTAAGCCAGGCGAAAACCGATTACGATCAGCGCGAAGTCCTCGTTAGTCCATCTGTACTGCTCCTTCAGGTAAGGCGCTAGTACGCTGAGCGTCTGTCTGTCGATGTAGTTTATGACAGTCGACAGAAAAAGGAGGCCGCCGATCCACCAGCGCAGCTTGGGCAGGGTTCTCGGCGGCCGGCGTTTGGCCGTCAAATCAACATTCTCGGTGAGATCAACCATCAGGACTCCAATCTGCCAAATATTAAGAAATCGGCAACTTCAATTC
>DAOTAI010000648.1:0-1776 GCA_035593865.1 Acidobacteriota bacterium | reverse complement strand
CGTGATTTTTTCGAGAAACGCGGAGTCCGCACTGCTGGCGGCATCACGTTAACGGTCAACGAGCGGAACTTTTTCGAGACTTTCTGTTACAGCAACCCGGAACATCGCCAGAAGGTAAAGGAAATCGTGGAGTACACAGCGCGTTTATTCGACGAAGTGATTCTCGACGACTTCTTTTTCACGAGCTGCAAATGCGACCTCTGCATTGAGGCGAAGGGTAATCGGAGCTGGACGGATTTCCGACTCGCGCTCATGGACGAAGCTGCTCGTGAGCTGGTTGTGAAGCCGGCCAAGGCAGTCAATCCCAAAGTGAAGATGGTGATCAAGTATCCCAACTGGTACGAGCACTTCCAGGGTCTGGGCTTCAACCTGGAGACCGAGCCCAAATTGTTCGACGGTCTTTATACGGGAACCGAAACTCGGGATGCGGTACGCAGCAACCAGCACTTGCAGCAGTACCACGGCTACCTCATTTTCCGTTACTTCGAGAACATCAAGCCCGGCGGCAACGGCGGCGGATGGGTGGATACGGGCGGAATGACGTACACCGATCGCTATGCGGAACAACTTGCCCTGACCATGTTCGCGAAAGCGCCCGAGATCACGCTGTTCGACTTTCGTCAATTGCAACGCCCCATCCGTGACACTGATCGAGCACCCTGGCAGGGGCAGCAGACAAGTTTTGATTTTGATCAGATGATGCAGCCTTTCAAGGCTGAGAACGGCCAGATGGTCGAACCGACGACAGTCGCACGGCTGGCCGGTCATACTCTCGAGCAGGTTGATATGTTCCTCGGGGAGTTGGGCGTCCCCACTGGGTTGAAGAGCTACAAGCCGTTTCATTCGTCCGGTGAGGATTTCCTTCAGAACTACCTGGGGATGATTGGCATCCCCATGGATCTCGTTCCGAGCTTTCCGACTGATGCTCGGATCTTGCTCCTGACCGAGTCCGCCAAGCATGATCCGTCGATTGTCGACAAAATAAAAGGCCAACTGAGAGCGGGCAAAGAGGTTGTGATCACATCAGGCCTGCTGCGGGCGCTCCAGGGCAAGGGTATTGAAGACATCGTCGAGCTGGAGTACACGGATCGAAAAGCGCTGGTTAAGGACTTTATGGCCGGGTTCGCCGGCATCTATTCGATAGACAGGCCGATCCTGGTGCCCCAGATCGGATATCTTACGAACGACTCCTGGGAGTTCACCTCGGGACTAGCCGGCCCGATCGGCTACCCGCTGCTTCATCGCGCCGCCTATTCCAAGGGCAATTTGTATGTTCTGACTATTCCGGACAACTTCGCCGATCTGTACCGGCTCCCTGCTCCCGTGATCACCGCTCTGAAACAGGTGCTGACCAAAGACATGTACGTGCGGCTTGAGGGCCCCGGCCAGGTGGCGCTCATGGCTTATGACAACGGGACTTTTATTGTCGAATCGTTCCTCGACGAACCGGTCGACGTAACCCTGGTTCTCGATCCCCGGTACAAAGAGCTGGCAGATATCGTTTCAGGCGAGCAGATTGTCGGAAAGACGCTTTCAGCGCCCAGAGGCTGGCGGGCTCCGTCAAGCGACAGGGTGGTTTTCGAGACGCGCGTGAAACCGCATTCATACCGGGTGTTTCGGTGTAAATAGTTCCAACCGAAAAGGATTGCGATTCAAAGTTCGTAGTCACGGCTTTAGCCGGGCTTTAGCCGGGCAGTTGCCCAGCGGTCAGTTGTTGCTGCATGAACGATTTAAGGCCCGCCTGAAGATCCTATGTAGGGCGATCAAGCCAAGGGG
>DAOTAI010000142.1:0-11184 GCA_035593865.1 Acidobacteriota bacterium | reverse complement strand
GGGAGGCCGGCGTCACCGACGAAGACCATACCCAAAGGCGCGTTCGGGAAGACAGTCGATTGATAATTCGGGATGAAGGTCGAGATGTAGTTGTTCTTGTGTGTGACCGGGCTCTCGTAGTGATAGCGCAGGCCCAGATTCAGCGCCAGACGGGAATTTACCCTCATGTTATCCTGAATGAACGCGCCGAAGAAACTGGAATTCATGTGGAAGCGCTCGATGGTGAAACCAAAGCCGCTCGGTCGGCCGATCAGAAAGTCGGCCAGGGGGTTGCCCGTGTGCTCCCCGGAGAACGAGAAACTGCCGTTGTGGAACCCGGCTTCGTGCGGCCCGTAAGTGGTCGGCCAATACTGCACCCCGAACTTTAAGCTGTGCCGGCCTTTCATCCAGCTTAACGTATCCTGCAAGGTCCACTGCACGCTACATCTCGGACAATCCCATTGAATAGCCGCGTTGGCGTGGAAGCGGCCGGTCACGTTGATAACGGGCGGAAAGGGGAGAACCGCCGGCTCGGGGATGTTGATTCCGATCGCTGCTGCGCTTTCGAAGAGAACGTTCTGGGACTTCCAGTCGATCTTGTTGGTGCTCCGAGAGACCTGAGCCTCGTTGATCAGTGTGGGGGAGAAGAAATGGGTGTTGGTGACGTTGAAGTTCTGGTAGTTGACCTTGTCGATCTCATCCGACCAGGGGATGCTGCCGACGGCCGGTGGGATACCAGCGGGTCGCTGGGTTGTGCCGAAGGTCCCGTAGTACCTTCCAGAGAGCGAGTTCACCTCGCTCAGTTTGTGATCCACCTTGATCATGAACTGATTGCCGTCCTCCGCCGCGCTCCGCAAGGTTTCATACCGCCCATCCGGAGTATTGGCGCCGACCAATCTGCCGAGAATGGTAACGGCCGCGGGGTCCCAACGATTACTGGGAATCCGGCCGTCCGGAAACGGCTGTCCGGTCAGCGGATCAATGGGTAGACCGCCGATTGAACTGGAGAAATCCCCGCTCTTTTCCTGGTCAGTGGGAGGACGGGCGGTGTTGAAGAATGCCTGCTCCCGGATCCGGGTACCCTGATAAGAGCCAAAAAAGAAGGTGCGGTTTCTCAGGATCGGCCCCCCCACAGCAAAGCCGAACTGGTTCTGGACCAGGAAAGGAGTCGACGGGCTGAAAAAGTTTCGGGCATTCAGGTCATCGTTGCGATGGAACTCCCACAAGGTGCCGTGGAAATCATTGGTGCCGGACTTGGTGACAACCTCCAGCGAGGCCGCCGACGCCAGGCCTTTGGAGGCATCGTAACTGTTGGTCTCCACCCTGAACTCCTGTAGCATATCAGGAGGAGGGAGGGGGTTTCCGTAGCTGTATTGAATGTTGATCCACTCGGCCCCATCCAGCTTGTACGAATTCGATATTTCTCGCCCCCCGGCGATATGGCTCTTGATTCTGCGGTCGGTCGGCCGCTCGCCTGATTCCGTCACGTTGGAGGCGCCGGGGATCAGCGCAATCAGCGACGCCGGGCTGCGCCCCACCAGAGGCAGCTGCTCAAGGCGCTCCCGCTCCATGACGGTGGCTTGAGTGGCGTCTCGCGTGTCAACCAAGGGTGCCTCGCCTGTGACCGAGATCGATTCGGTGATTTCCCCGACGGTCAACACCACATCGACCTTGGCGTTCTGGTGGACGGACAGCAGAACGCCGGTCCTCACGAACTTTTTGAAGCCGGCCAGTTCAGCTTCGAGGCGATACTTCCCGAGCGGGAGCAAGGTCAGAAGGTAGGATCCATCGCCCTGGCTCAAGGTCGTCCGGGTGGCGCCCGTGAGCTCGTTGACGGCCGTTATTGTGACACCGGGCAACCGACCCCCAGACGAGTCGGAGGCGACGCCCGTGATGTTGGCAGTATTCTGGCCGAAGCCAAGTCCAGCCAGGAAAAGAACAGCGGCCAAAGCCGCCAGTATCCGGTCGACTGACGATTGTCTCATCTCGACCCTCCGAAAACGACTCTTTTCTGAACATTAGATGAAAAATCTTACATATGTCAAGTCACAAATCTAACATTTTACTATATCACCTTCACAAATCTTGACAGGGACAACTCGTTGCTGGCAGGATAGATCACACCGAGATGTGACATTTAGGAGAGTTAAATGGCGCATGTAACGCTGTCCCGAATATCCAAGAGCAAGTTGAGCCAGCAGGTTTATGAAGTGCTGTTACGGCACATTATCAACAAGGATTTCGAGCGCGGGCAGAAGCTGGACGTCGACGAGTTGGCGCAACAATTGGGTATCAGTCGCACGCCGGTCAAGGAGGCCTTGAGCGTCTTGGGCACCGAGGGGCTCATCGAGGTTATCCCTCACATCGGCACCTTCGTGAAGGATTTTTCGGCTAAGGAGATAGCCGACACCTTCGACATCCGTCGGGCGCTGGAAGTGCTGGCCGCCGAGACTCTTTTGGATAACGTGCTTTCCAAGGACGTGGCCAAGATGGAGGCCATCTTGAAGGGCATCGAGAGCAGCACGAAGCCGGGCGCGCTGGAAACACGCGTTCGCAAGAATTATGATTTTCACAAAATGCTTATCGAGCTGTCGGGAAACCGAAAGCTCCTCAGGATTTACGAGAGCCTGCACGTGGTCGTCAGTGTGGCCCAGACCTCGCATCTACAGGACGGCTGGCAGGAAAGCGCCGAGATCGAGGACGCGGAACATCGCGCCATTCTCGAGGCCATCAAAAATAGAGACCGAAACGCGTTAATCAGGGCGATCACCGTGCACTTGGAACGGGCAAAGTCCAACCTGATGGACAACATGAAGGCTCGGGAGGCCGAAGTCATCCGGCAGCCCAGGACGGACCGGCCGTCGGTTCGGGCCCGCTTTGAAAGGCAAAGCTCAAAGGTTACGTAGGACGGCGATTATGTCTTTGAGAATCGCGTTTCTCGGGCCGGCCCGCATCGCTGTAGCGGTGCTGTTCTCGCTATTTTCTAATTCCCTGGCCGAGATCGTCATTTCCGCCAACGACAACAAGCCTGATCCAGCAAGCCGAACCTCTTCCCTGGATTCTCCACCGGACACGGTGACGATCTTTGATTTCCGGAGATTTCCGCCTGACGTCAAACACGTCACCGGCGTAAACAGCAGTTTGATCGGCCCGCCTTCGGCGGTGGCTGTGCACCCGGACGAGACTCTCGCGCTGGTCGCCAGTTCCATGAAACCGGCGCCGGCGGGAGACAAGCTGATCCCTGACAACATTGTGCAGGTCTTGGATCTGGGAGCTGACCCGCCCAAGGTTATCAGCCGGGTCGAAGTCGGGCGCCAACCCTCGAGTGTTTCCATCAACCCCTCGGGGACTCTGGCTCTAGTGACCAACCGTGCTGACAGCACAGTGTCGGTCTTGTCGATAGAGGGAAAGCGGGTCAAGCTCACGAGCACTCTGCCTGTGGGTCAACCGGGTGACGAAGTGTGCGGCGTCTTCATCGGACCAGATGGGAGGCAGGCAATCGTCACCAACAGGTCGAGAAGCCTTGTTCACCGTCTTCGCATCGACGAGGGCCGAGTACGGGACAGCGGCGAGGAAGTCACGGTATATGGCCATCCGTACCACTGCGAGATCTCCCCGGACGGTGAACTGGGATTGGCGGCGGGCGGCGGCGCCGGGCTGAATGCGGGGGGCCTTTCGGTCATTCGCCTCGGGGCCGGCCCCATGGCGCTCGCGGGTTTGATTGTCCTGGGTTCGGGGCCGGAGTCTTTTGATATCAGTCCTGACGGCCGTCTCGTAGCCGCCGTGCTGGTTAACGACACGGACGCCCCGAAGACGAGCCCGCGACGCCAGGAACACGGTAAGCTCGTTTTGCTGAGCCGACGTGGAGCAACCTTCATACAGATTCAAGAAACGTCCATAGAGGCGATGCCGCAAGGGGTCACCTTTACTCCCGACGGGCGGTATCTTCTGGTGCAGGGCTATCTGGCCCGCTGCGTTGACGTTTACACCGTCAATAACCAGCGACTCGAAAAAACAGGATTGCGATTGAGAGTTCCGGGCAGGCCCTCGTCGATTCGAATTGCCGAGAAATCAATGGTTCGGACGCCTCTCAGCAAGACAGACAAGTGAGGAGCGGGGGATCTGCCGGTCAGTAGTCGGCGGTGGATCGTCGGACTGAATCGAGTGGGGGTGGCCGCCGGGGAAACAGAATGACAGAGTTTGAATCAGATAGAAGTTGGTTGTCCAAGAAGGCGCCAGACGAGCACAGAGTAAGAAAAGTACAGCTTGGGCGGCATACGGCGCGATTGAAGTGCCGATACCTCGCGGACATGGGCGAATTGAGCGACCGATTCCGGCAAGATCAGTGGGGGCTCACAGAGGAAGCCAGCTTTAACTATGACGCGGGCACCGGAGACCCTCGAGGGCCCAGGACGTACGCGCGATTTTGCTGGGACGACAGTCATCTGAGATTCTACATGGAAGTGGAGGATGACGATTCGATTGGCTCGGTCAACCGCAACGATGTCGTCTGGCTGGGCAACAACATCGAGATAATTCTGTCCCCGCATTGGCCGGCCGAGCCGAAGCTCGACGAGTACGAATTTCTCTTTAATTCCACTCATGGGCATGCCTGCCTTTACTGGTCCGGCCCTTCGCTGGAGGAGGCCCTGCGGTGGGAGTGCCGGGGACTCGAATGGCGGCTGCGGAGCCCTCTGGCTTTTCACCCGGAAGCCGCGGGATGGAGCCTCGAAGGCCGTGTCCCGTTCGTCGAGTTCGGCGTGGCGCGTCCTCAGTTAGGCCATTACTGGGGCCTCGGACTGTTTCGCAGGCACCAGCTCGATGGTGCGCCGCTGTTGCTGGCTTGGTCGCCCCCGCTGACCGACCCTGTCAGGTTCCACACGCCCAGCCGTTTTGGCATGCTGACCTTCACGGAGTGACGCAAGAGAGACAATTATTTCTGAATGATCGAATATCGAACGACGCAGTATGGGGAGCCCTCGCTGGTGCGGCTTTTCCCTTCGACATTGGATATTCCTGATCCGGAAACCGCCTGTTCCGCGTAATCCGCGTAATCCGTGCTATCCGCTTTATCCGCGGGCCTATTCCCGCGGATGGCACTGTTCACACGGATTACGCGGATGAGCCGGCCAAAAGCAGGGCCGATTGAGAGCAGCGACGAGCTGTGCGATCGTCCTGGGGGCTGCGGCTCACTCGGCTGTCTGGGCCGTCAGACGTACGCTCAATCTTTGCCTGGACCACTGTTCAACGCGCAGTTTGGTGTCAGGTGTCAATCGAGTCGTAGCGAGTCGATAACGCACCGCTGGTCCAAAGCGGGGATTCAACTGGAGGGCGTGTTCCAGGTCCCTCAGACCCTCCTCGCGATCGCCCTTGATCAATCGAATGATTCCCCGGGTCATGTAGGGTTCTGCCGAACTCGGCTGGAGTTCGATTGCCCGGTCGAGATCCGTCTGGGCGTTGTCGAGATCTCCCTCCACAAAAAGCGCGAAGCCGCGAGTTCCGTATGATGGCGCGAAGTTCGGGTCTATTTGGAGCGAGCGGGTGCAGTCGGCGATGGCCCCTCGGGTATCACCGAGGATGTTTTTCACTACTGCCCTGTTCCCGTATGCTTGCGGAAGGGGAACACCCAAGCGGATCGCCTCGTCGTAGTCTGCAAGAGCAGCCTCAAACCTGCCTTCATCCTTCAGCAGCGTGCCGCGATTAACGTAAGTCGCGGCCAGGAATTTGCGCAGGACGGACTCCCGGGGTAATTCGGACAAGTTGCCTCCCAGCTCGATTACCCTTGCATAGTCCTGCGCGGCGCCTTCACGATCACCGGCGCTCTGTCGATCGGCGCCTCGGCTGAAATACGCCTCGACAGCTGTGGCCGTAAAGGTAACCTGATCTTCGAATCAATTCTGATTGAAGCCTCAAAGTCGCTGACAGCGCCGTCGTGATCGCGGCTTTTCAAGCGAATCAAACCTCTGCCCAGGTGCGGCTGGGCGAGATCAGATCGGATGGCAATGGCTTTGGAGAAATCCTCGATGGCGGCCTCGCTCTCTCCTCTGATGGCATGCGTGAGAGCGCGGTTGTGGTAGGCTTCGGCGCATTTGGGATCAAGCTGGATCGCAATACTGAAGTCCACGGCGGCTAAATCGACCCGGTTTTTCTTCAGCCAGTCGGTGCCGCGGTCTATATACAACCGAACCATCTCTGCCCGGTCTGGTATGTCATTCGAAGAAGGGGCGCTTTGAGTGAAATACAATTCCCTCAAGCGCAACCACTCTTGTCTGATGTTAGAGGGATGAGGTTCGACACTCTGTACTGCTGGCCACGCGATGAGAAGGGGGAGTAACCCGAGAACTAGACGCAGGTAACGAGTCGGCTGGAAAAGCGAAATGCCCATACTATCCTCGTCGGTCCACGAAACCTCCCAAGGTTTCGTCATGACCCATGCAAACGGAACAAGGGTTTGCGTCGCCGCCGCCCATCAAGTTGGGCAGGGCGAGAAACGCGTAGGGGTACTCAACCTTGCCGGTCAACCTCCCCCTGGGACTTTCGCCTTCGCGCGTAGCAGTGGTTGTGGCAGTGTTTGAACCGTCGCATGAGACGAGGCAACTGGCCAGGCAGTCGTTTACGACATTACCGATTTCAGTGTCTTTCACCGGGTCGGGAGGATTCAGGACGAGTCCGGACCTGGTGCCTTCGCGGCGGGCATTGGTGATCATTGTCTTGTTGCCGCGTTCCTTGTTGGATCTCATGTTTCTTGCTCCCAGTTTTTGTCTTTCGAATTGTCGCCGTGGATGTGGAAGGGAAAAAAGATATCGCCGAATTTTATAGGAATTGGTTTCTTAAATCGTCACGGGAAAGTAAAAGAATGTAATTAAGTGTAATTAAGTGCCGTATTCGGCAACCCAGACAAGGCAATCGCCAGAATTGGCTCTGAGTTGCGTGGGACCCAGCGCGGGAGGCGTGCGCCCAGGCAGCCGCCTGTCTGTAATCCGCGTAATCCGCGCTATCCGTTTTATCCGTGGGCATTCATTCCCGCGGTAGAACGGATCACGCGGATAACACGGATGAAGGACAGGTGGGGCAGACCGATATCAATTCTGAGCTGCTGATCCCAGGTGCTGCTTCAGAAAGAAGGTGACGTCGGTGAAGAAGACTTTCGGCTGTTCCATCCAGGGGAAATGGCCGGCGTTTTCGATCAGCAGCAGCTTCGAGTTCTTCAGGAAGAAGTGAATATGTTTGGCGACGACTGGAGAACAGGTGATGTCGTCCTCGCCGACCACGACCAGGGCAGGGGCTTCGATTTTTCCCAGGCAGTCGCGCATCGAGTAGTTGCGGCCTCCGCGTCCGGAGGCCCCTTGGGCCTGCCAGGCCTCCAGCGAGAAGCTGGTCGCTTCGAAAACGTGCTGGAAGGCGGCGGCTTTCGATAGATCGCTCCAGAAAATCGGCATACCTTGAAACATCCTGTCCTTCAGCTCTGCGTCGGACCTGGGAACCATGCTCATTGACTTTTCAGCTTCCAGAAAAGCCGGGTCGCTCCGCCGGGCCTCCCAACGATCCTCTAACTCGCCGGTAAGCTCCGGATCGAATCCTCCGAAGCCGTTGATGACGAGCAGGCCGCTCACGCGATCCGGATGCCGGCAGGCATACCGCAGGGCAAGAGAACCCGCTTCAGAATGTCCTGCCAGCCAGACCTTCTCCTGGCCGAGATGCTCGCGAAGGGCATCGAGGTCGCCAATAAGGTGATCCCACGTGTAGTCGGTCGGTTTTGCCGCCCGTTGGGAGCGGCCGGTTCCCCGGCAATCGAGGTAGACCATGGTCATGGTCTTCTCCAGCTCCTCGAGGGTCATGAAATAGCAGTCGGAACTGGGGCCCCAGGCAGGATTAGGCATCAGGCATACCGGTCCCGAGCCGGAGACCTTGTACCAGAGGCGCAGGCCATTGAGCTCTGCCGTGAATTCGCCGGGGTCGAGCGCCAGGCCTTGGGAAAAAGTAAGGAGGAAGAGCGACGCCAAGAAGAGGATTCGTTTCATAGCATTCTAAACGCATCTGGTCGTAGTTCGGTTCGTTGCTTCGAGAAAAAAGGACAACTTGACGCGAAAGCGAACCTGCACGCTCAACTCACCCCGCGTTTCTCGACCATCTTCGAGGTCGGCCGTCAGCCGGTTTCGTGGCACAATACCCGCATGCTGCCAAATTCTGCTTTCGGTGGCATCACTCTGGGGGTGGCAAAATGAAAGTTCGTTCTGTAATCGCCTTGGCACTGCTGGCTGTCATAGCGTGCGCGACGGCGCAAGCGGTGGAGATTGCTACCGGAAAGATGCTGGGAGAAGGTTTTGATCCACGCTCCTTCTACGTCCGCCCGTCATCGTCAGCCCCGTGGGAGAAGACGTATTCCGGTGCGGATTTTCGCAAGGAAGCGGCCGGCCGCCTGATGAATCTGCGTATTGCGCAGGCCTTGTTCGATGACGAGTGGCTCACTGAAGCGGAATTTGACCCGGATGCCAACGTGGAGCGAGTCATTGCCGCTCTCGATACATACCGCGAACACGGTGTGCTGGCCATTAGCGTGTCCTTGCAAGGAGGCAACCCGGGCTACGGCAGGGAAGTCGAGTACATCCGTCGTCAGAATGGGGCCAAGTACGGACCGGGCAAAGGTCTGCTGGTCGGCGCTTTTCGCCCGGACGGTTCGCTGAAACCGGCCTGGATGACCCGGTTGCGGCGCCTCCAACGTGCGCTTGACGAGCGAGGCATGATCCTGAACCTGATGTACTTCTACCAGGGCCAGGACGAGGTGCTCGAGAATCCCGAAGCCATTCGACGTGCGGTGGTGAACGTCACCGATTGGCTTATCGATAACGACTGTCGAAACGTCATTATCGAGATCGCGAACGAGCATGACGTCAGGGGTTGGGATCATGACAACTATATGCACGAGAACATGGGGGACCTGATCGAACTCGCTCGCAGCCGGTTCGCCGCCAAGCAGGCCCCTTTCCGCCTGCCGATTGGTGCATCGACCGCAGGCTTAATGAAGGTTTATCCGTCGACGCGAGATCACGCAGACCTGGTGATTATTCACGGCAACAATCGCAGTCCCGAGCAAAAAAGGAAACGGGTCAAGGAGCTCTATGACGATCCACAAATGCCAGGTCCGATTTACATGAATGAGGACGACAACGGCCGCGATTCGACACTAGCCAATCTCGCAGCTGAAATTGAAAGCGCTGACGTGGTGTGGCGCAATGGCGGCAGTTGGGGGTATATGCCATGGAGGCAGGTCCAGATGTTCCCGTTCCGCTATTACCTTCCAGCCAGCGGCCTCAAACCGGCCGATGATCTTCCCTTGGATCAGCGCGACCAGGCCTACTTTCGGGCTGTGCTCGAACACATCCGCAAATTGGTCAAAAAGGGGGAGAACGTCAATGAGTGACACGCAAAATGAGAGCAAAGGATCGACCCGGCGCGAGTTCATCCAGGGATGCGCGGGCGCTGCGCTTGCGGCGAAGAGCGCTTCGTCCGAAGTCCTGGCAGACGACGGTCGGACAAAACCGAATATTGTGCTTGTGGTCGCCGATGACCATGGCGCCGACGCACTCGGATGCTACGGAAACCGAACCATCAAGACCCCGCACCTCGACCGCCTGGCGGGGGATGGAGTCCGTTTCAGCCACGCTTTCTGTACGACCGCGAGCTGCAGCCCCAGCCGCTCGGCGATTCTGACTGGCTGGCACAATCATGCGAACGGGCAATACGGACTTCAGCATGATTTCCATCACTTCCAATCCTTTGATCGGGTCAAGTCTCTTCCGGTCTTGCTGAAAAATGCCGGGTATCGGACCGCACGCGTGGGTAAATTCCACGTCGCCCCGGAAGCCGTGTACAAGTTTGATCGCGTGTTGTCCGAGGGCAAGGCAAATGACATGCAGGCTTTGGGACGCAACCCGGTTGAAATGGCTGAACATTGCCGCGATTTCATTTCGGAGCTGGTGGATGAGCCCTTTTTCCTGTATTTCTGCACCGACGATCCTCACCGGGGACTTCCTTTCGACAGTTGGCCGGGACCCAACCCGTTTGGGAATCGGGAGGCGGGTTACCCGGGAGTGCGGCGTATTCGCTACGCTCCGAACGACGTCGAGGTGCCTTCGTTTCTGCCCGATATTCCCGAGTGTCGAGCAGAGCTGGCCGAGTACTATGAATCGGTTTCTCGAGTCGATCAGGGGGTCGGTCGGTTAGTCCAGATCCTCAAGGATTGCGGCAAGTACGACAATACGGTCATCATCTATATTTCCGACAACGGCCTGGCTTTCCCCGGGGCCAAAACGACGCTTTACGAGCCGGGGATGCGCCTTCCCTGTATCGTGCGCACTCCCTGGCAGAAAAAGCGTGGAATAACCAGCGATGCGATGATCAGCTGGACCGATCTCGCTCCCACTATCCTCGACATGGCCGGGGCAAAGCCGAAAGAAGGCGCCTTTCACGGCCGTTCCTTCCGTTCGATCTTGGACTCCGCATCTGCGGACGGCTGGGACGAGATTTATGGTTCCCACACTTTTCACGAAGTGACCATGTATTACCCAATGCGCGTCGTTCGAGGGCGGCGATACAAGCTGATTTGGAACCTTGCCTCGGCTCTGCCGTTTCCCTTCGCCTGGGATCTGAAAGTCTCCTCTACCTGGCGGGCCGTGATGAACAGCGGGTCGAAGGTGTTTGGGAAGAAAAGCATTGAGACTTTCCTGCACCGTCCCGAATTTGAGCTTTACGATCTCCAGGAGGACCCGGATGAGGTGAACAATCTGGCAGCGGACAAGGGTTACGCGTCCATCCTCCGCGAATTGCAGGAAAAGCTCAAGGTCTTCCAGGAGAGGACCATGGATCCCTGGATTGCGGATGACAGTGCGCACGAACGCTGGCGCAGTGCGTTCCGGTGAATGGGCAAGAAAAGCCTTTGATCAGGGCTAACTGCAAGAAACTCGGCAACTCCCTCCGAGCCAATTGCAGAATCGGCGATGGCCTTCGTGGGGTGGGTTTCGAATCCGCACCGCGCTTTTCGGGGCGGATTGAAACCCACCGATCTCCGCCCAATGTGCGCTTTCCTTGCAGGCCCAGTTGCACCGATACGGCTCGTTGGGTGCCAATGGTGGGTTTCAATCCGGCCGGGAAAAACACCGTCCGGATTCGAAACCCACCCTTCTATGAGGACTGCTGTTGTCAAGG
>DAOTAI010000141.1:0-11198 GCA_035593865.1 Acidobacteriota bacterium | reverse complement strand
CCGCTCTGGTCCGGGATGGGCAGTCCCGAGCAGGAAAGGCCAGGGATGGAAGACACGAGGGCCTTTGCGCGGCTGCTTCACGCCGCCGGGATGAGAGTCGGCGTTTACATCCACAATATGAATCTGTCCAAGGGCTTCCTCGAAGCAAAGCCGGAAGCTTGGGACTGGCTGGCGTGGCCCGAACCCAAGAGCAACTTTACGTCTCCCCCTCCGCCCGAGAGCGAGGGATATCCCGTCTATCGCAACCACCCGGCCTACCTGGCCTACATTAAGACGATCGTCGATTTCGCCTTGCGCGAAGTCAAAGCCGACCTGCTTCACTTCGACAACTTCGTCAACCCGGCCGGCTGGAGTCCGGCGGCCCTCGGCGATTTTCAGCGCTACCTGGACGCGCGGTACGGCGGCGCCCTGCTGCAAGAGGTCTTCGGCACGAAGGAAGCCTCCCAGATCGCCGAACAGGCCCGTAGCGGAAACCGCCCGGCTGAGCTGGAGTGGAAACGTTTTCAGTCCTGGGCATTGGCCGATGCTTACCGTCAGCTGGCCGAGTACGCTCGGTCGATCCGTCCGGACGTAGCCGTCGAGCTGAACGCCAGTGGCATCTGGGTCGGCTTCCGCCACTGGGACAAGGAAGCGATCGACCTCTCTCAGCTTCTCCCTCACGGCGATGCTTTCTGGGACGAGCAGGCGGAGACCGGGTGGGAACCCGATAAGAAGCTGCTAAAGACAGCCATCAGGTCTTACAAGGCAGCCCGGCTCTTTCACCAGACTGCCTTCATGTACAACAACTCGCGCTCGAATGCCCACGAGGCGCTGGCTTTCAACTACGACGGGCTCGGATGCCTGTACTGGTTCATGTATGGCGACTTCGGGAGCGAACATTTCAAGAATCCCCCTCTCGAGTCCGAGCAGAGCATCATCCCAGAAACCCGTTTCTACAGCGAGAACAGGTCTATTTATGCGGGCGGCGAAACCATTGCGGACGTAGCTGTCCTGAGAAGCTCGAGCACGAATCTGGATGGCCCCCCCCTGTCCCAACGTGGCGAACTGCCCGAACCTATTCGGAATGTCTACCTTTTCGAGCAGGCCCTGATCACCGAGCATATTCCCTTCACCCTGGTCTTCGACCAGCATCTAGACGAACTTTCCCGATATCGCGCGCTGGTTTTGGCCGATGTCCGCATGCTATCGGACGCGCAAGTGCGCAAGATCCTCTCTTACGTCAAGGCTGGCGGGAATCTCATTGTGACAGGAAAGACGGCTACGGAAGACATCTGGGGACGGCCAGCCTCGTCGCCCGACCGAAAGCTCTTCGATCGGCCTGGAAGTTCTGATCAGGTGAGCTTGGGGAAAGGCCGGATAGCGTGGGCTGATATCGCGAAGCCCGCAAGTTTCGAGAACGGCAGCTTGCCGGAAAACGCGGCAGAACTGGGCAGCCGGATAGTCGAACTGATCGGGGGCCCTTCGATTAAGGCTTGGGCGCCCGCCCATGTGGCGGCCGAGTATATCAAGCAGGGCAACGAGATTCTGGTCCACCTAATCGACTACTCCAAGGAGGGAAAGTGCGGCCCGGTCCGTATTACCGTGTCACCTAGAGTCGGAGTGCCGCGAACTGCTTCGCTGCTCGGTCCTCGGATCTCCACTCGCGGTCTGGCTGTCCGCCGGACACCGGGCTTCAGCGAGGTGACCTGTGACAGCTTTGAGCAGTACTGCGTAGTGAAAATCGAGCTTGACTAAGCGAACAGATGACAATTCAGGAGTCAGGGCCGCTTGACGTGCGGTCGTGACTCTACCTGGTGGCCTCTTTTTCACTCTGGACCCGCTCGAGCCCTGCACGACCGATCTGCTCGGCACAGATATCTTTCGCCATTTCTGCGGTTAGCGTGGAAGAAACGTCATGCTTTCGTTTGGGTTTCCACCATATAGGTGAAATCTACACGACGGGGGGCTTGGGAGAACTGGTCTGCGCTGAAGGGGAGTGCTACCATTACATGCCTTAGCCGATCGATTCCTTCAAGGGTTGGAGGATCGGACTGCCGCCCCAGTGGTACCCGACCCATTCCAACGCCTATTACGTCGGAGTCCTTAATGGCAGAAGCCCCGAGCGTTGGCAAGAGCAGCTTTTGATCACGCACCACGGGAACATATACGGTCTTGGCTCATGCCGGAGGCTTCTGACACCGCGGATGGTACCCCGGTGATGCAATGTAAAGCGGAGGAGTGTATGACGACAGGACGGAAAGACTATTTGGTCGCTGCGATTGTTGTGATTCTGGCTTTGTCCTGGGGGCTGACTTATTCCGCCTTCGGGCATTCGCCGTTTGACCCTGTGACGGACGATCCCCGTTTGCCCCGGGTGCTTCTCATAGGAGATTCCATATCCATCGGCTACACGCTCCCGGTGCGCCGCCTGCTCGAAGGCAAAGCCAACGTACACCGCATCCCGGTTAACGGCGCCTACTCGGCCAACGGTCTCGCGCATATCCGGAATGGCTGGGTGACGGCAAATGGGACGTGATTCACTTCAACTGGGGAATATGGGACACTCACCTTCTGACGGAAGACGGAACGTTGCTGACGGACGAGGACGAAGCGCAGGGGATCAAGAAAGGGACCATCAGGACGACGCTGGACCAGTATAAAAAGAACCTGAACGAACTGGTCGATATCATGCAGGCAACCGGCGCCAGGCTGATCTGGGCCTCCTCGACGCCTTTGACTCGCAGGGTAGGTCCCAGATTAGAAGACATTAATCGCTATAACGCCGCGGCCGCGGAGGTTATGCGAGCGAGAGGCATCCAGATCAACGACCTCAACGCCTTCGTGGCCCCTCATGTGAAGAAGTGGCAAAGCGAGGATGGCTGCCATTTTACGCGCGAGGGATACGAGCATCTAGCCACGCAGGTGGCGAAGGCGATAATGGTGAGCCAACGGTAGAAATCGCTCCCAAGGATAACAAGGGCACCAAGGACGGCAAGGACTGCAAGGCTGACAGCTCTGTCTCTCCGCTGCTGTCCTTGTTGTCTTTGCTGTCCTTGTTCTCCCTGTGGTCTTTGTTGTCCTCTACCCCCAAGAAAGTGCGCTTGACTCGTGATGAAAACGATTGCAGAACACCCTGATCACACCTGGCAGCCTTTTTTTGCACTTAGAGTGGCGCGGAATCTTGCAAATCGCGCACAACCATCTTGCGGTGTTCTCGGTAGTGGTGTAGAAGAAACGTCATGAGCGCACGCGCGACAATCAAAGACGTGGCGAAAGCTGCCGGGGTGTCGGTGGCAACGGTTTCGCGCACTTTGAACAACATCGGAGTAGTCAAGGAGAGACCCGGGAGCGGGTCATGAAGGCGGTAGCTGATCTCAGCTATGCTCCCAACGTTCATGCGGCCAGTCTCGCAAAGGGCCACAGCAACATGATCGGACTTGTTGTGCCCGACATCACTAACCCTTTTTTCAACGAGATGGCCAAGGAGATCGGGGATGCGGCCCTCGCGAAAGGCATGGACCTGTTGCTGACCAATACCTACTTCGACCCCGATACCGCACGGGACTGCATCGAGGGTTTGGTGGAAGCGAGGGTAGCGGGGATTGTCCTGCTCACCTCCGTCATTGATTTCCGGATCATTGAGCAGGTTGCACAAGAGAAAATCCCTGTCTGTCTTCTCGACTTCAACGTCACCGGGGAGTATGTCAGCAACATCAACATCAACTTCCACAACTCGACGATCCAGGTCATCGAGCACCTCGTCTCGCTCGGGCATCGCAACATTGCCTATGGGAGCATTCGCGGTCCTCTCAAGCTCACCCCGGAGAGAAACAAGACTTTTGAATCCTGTTGTCAGCGCTACGCGAACTATCTCGACCGGTACAGGATAGTGGAAGGCGACTATTCACTGGAGGGTGGGCGGCGGATCATCGAGCGACTTCTTGATTCCAAAGAAGCGCCGCCCACGGCAGTCTGGTTCAACGGGGACATCATGGCGCTCGGGGCGTTGAAGGAGCTGCGCCGCCGGCAAATCAGCATCCCCGAACAGATGTCTATCATCGGCTGGGGCAACACTCAGTTTTCGGCCTACACTGACCCGGAGTTAACCACTGTCGCGGTCGATCACCGGCAAATCGGCCAGCTTTCGGTGGCAGCCATCGATCATTTGCTGTCCGCGTTAATGAAAACCGGCTTGGAGTACTCGGTGAACAGCACCCTTCTCGTTCGCCAGTCGACAGGGCCGGCGCCGCATTGCTCCTGACGCCCATCGGGTGGTCATCTGAGTCTCCAAGCCCCGCGGGGCATGACTCCCTGGAGTCACTCGATGACCACGGTTTTCCAGCCCATCAGCTTGCCCCACCTGGTGATCTCCCGGGTTACGTTTCCGTAAACGAGGGCCAGGTGATGGGTTCCCCCGTTCCGGCTGTATTCCTCAAGAAACTCCTCGATGGGAATTCGGGGCCTGAACCAGCCCCTGACTGCGTCTTGGAACGCGTCCTCGCCGGTAACGTCAATCATTGTCACCGGGGAGACAATCAGGGCGAAAGTCTGGTCGGCTTGCGGGGACAGATTGACGAGAACTGCCTCGCCCCCCCGCAGACAGCCCACAGGGGCGACCGGTGGACAGGCATCCGTGAAGGGGAACGCCTTGGTTTTGAGCTGCGGTTTGGCAGCCGTGACCCGGGGGTTCATCTCTCCCATGTGGCTCAGGAAAATCGTCTGGTTTTCCCAGTCAGGGCAAAACATTTCCGTGAACGTGGTATCGGGGAAAAGTGATGCGATGGCTCCTACCACTGAGGCAGTCAAGACATCGCCTTCACCGGCGTAACCTACTCCCTTGGCCATGGCCTTGCTCGCCTCGAGGAAGGGAACGGTTGGAATTCCTGATTGCTGATCGATCTCCATGAAATTGAAGGTGAAAGCCGTAAGCTCGTTTTCATCCAGCCACTTCCGAACCGCCAAGCTGGTTCGAGTTGCGGCGAGGTGAGCGTTCTCGTCGATACCGTCAATAATGAACGTTTCACGGTCCATCTGAATTTCGCGCTCGATTGCCTCGGGGTCGACCTGGTTCACCAATCGGGCAAGCATTGCCGGCTGTGCCACTAAGGTAGTGATGCCGGCCGCTTGCAGTTGTTCGGGGCTTACGGCAAAATCGCCCATTCCCACGAACGGACGGCCGATGCGCCCGACGCGCGAATTGCGCATCCGCGAGGCAAGACAGCAGGCGCGGGCAAAGGAGACCACTCGGTCTAGGACATCTGATTTCTCCCAGTGTCCGGCTTCGATATCGAACTTTTTGCCGCGCCTGAGCAGAAGGTTGCAGAGGTCTTGCACGCCGTGTATCCCATGGTTGTAAAGGAGCTCGTCAGGAGCCTGGTGAGGCGGAAACGAATAGGCGGGAGTCGTGTCGAGAACAACCAGCGGGATTGGCGTTGCAGCCAGGAGGTCGGCCGATTCTAGGGACGGGGAATAGGCCAGGTGAAGGCTGACCAGGGCGTCCACCCGCGCCTCCTCGAACGTTTTCAGTGCCTCCTTGAATTCGGCTGCTACCCGGCAGATGCTGTAGGTGACGGTTTCGACGCCACGTTTCTCGAGTGCCTCCGCGACCTGCGTTCGGAAGGCTTCGATACGGGGCCTCATCTCCGGGAACGCCTGGTCGTAGAGCTCGATGTATAAGGGAAGAAGTCCAATTTTCGGTTTTCTCATCGCAGGGTCCTCTTACTGGGTTTAGAAATCCATTCCGGCCTTCTCGAGCAACCGGAACGCGTTGTTGTAGAACACATCCTCGATATCGGCCCGCGCTAACCCCGATCGCTCGCTGGCCCGCCGGAAAGCGTCGAGTTCTTCGTAAAGAAAAAAGCTCAGCCGAGCAGCCTCCTCGCCGTCGACTTCTCTCATGTTTTTGTCACCGGAGACGTCGCCGTACAGAAACCGGGGAACCAGGTTCACGTAGGTACCGTTTTCGCAGACCCGGCGCATGCGCATTCGGGTGATGGGAAGGTCACTGCCGAAAAGGATTCTTTTCGGACCTACGGCGGCGATCAATTTTGCGAAAACCTCGTCGTTGGTATTGGCGGAAATGTCAAAGAACAGGTTTCGGGTCTGTGAAAGGACCGAGAATGCGTCACCGATGTCCTCGCGACAATAAGCCCTTCCGACGTGCGCGACTATGACGCTTGCATCCGGGTAGCAGTGGTCTATTTCACACAGTTGCTCCAGGTTGACCGGGTCTTTGAGCCTGCCGCTCCTGGGGACGTGCAGGATGACGATCCAGCCTCGCCGGTTAAGCACCTCCAACTGCTGACGGGGAAGAAAGTCGAAGATTTCTATTTGGTCACCGGAGAGGGCGGTGTTCGCCCAGGTCAGGTAGACCTTGGCGCCCAGAAACCCTCCAACGGAGATTCGTGATTCGAACTCGTCAGCACTCCATCGAGGATCGGCAAAAATCAGGCCCGGCAGGTTGTGCCGGGCTGCTGATTCAGAGATGTAAGCATTACCGCCCTCGAGATCGTCACCCGGAGTGAGCGTCATACCGAAGATGACGGGTGTGATCTGCCTTCCGGGTAACATCAGACGGTAGGTGTCAAGCAGGTCTTCTATGGGGTTCTCGGCCGCGACCCGATCGGGCCAGGAGACAACACGGGCGACGTTTTCACCGGGCGATCGCCGGCGAAATCGGGATAACCAAACGTGCGTATGAACGTCAATGATTCTCGCGGGAAGAAACGCGTCCAGGCACGTCTGGAAATACTCGCGGTCGACGGGTTTGAGCTCGAGAAGCGGTATTTTTTCCATGTCAGTTCCCTTTGCCTCCCCAAAGCTTCTCCTGTTCCTTGGCATAGTCTGCGTTGATCAGGTTTTCGTCGGGGAGGGAAGTAGGGGGTGCAAGTTGCCCGTAACGTTTGGTTACGGAGCGGGGAGTGAAGGCATCGTGAAGCAGCGATTCGAGATTGATCGTGTTCGTGCCGCTAACCTGCTGTGTGGCGGGGGCTGGCGCGAACGCGACACGGCTGATCGTAGCCCGACCTCCTTCGACCCGAACCCCAACTATTCCCTGCTCCTCAATCGCGTCTACTACGTAAGACAGCGGTCCGGCGAGCGTTTTTCCAGACTGGGGATCGATCACGGTGACCGCTTGTCGGGTGCCAAACGACTCGATGCGGAATCGGTAGGTGGCGCCTTTCTCCAGCTTTTCTCCGAGTGTCCAGTGAATCGGGAAGGACTTGGCGGGATTGGCATGCCAGAGAGAGATGTTGCCGTTAGTCCCCGCAAACCAGGTGAGCAGCGCCACGGCTGTTACGCCGGTTTCCAGCGATTCGTTGGCGCGAAAGATGAACCCGCCGCGACTGAAATCGCAACGCATATCGACCTCGAAGACTCCGTCGCCGAAGAGCTTGTCCGAGCGGAGAATCGCCTTGTCGGTGACTTCCACAACTGTTTTCCCGGACGCGTTTTTCCAAAGGCTGGAAAGATCAAGTGGCTGAGGATCGGTCGCTTTGCCAAACTGGATTGCTGCCAGCATCACCGGCCCGTCCATCTGGAAAGGAATTGAAACGCCATTGACATGAAGAGCCGTGGGCCGCTTGCCATTAACGAGAATAACAATTTCCCGGACCTGACCTTCCCAGCCGGACAGCTTTTCAATCATTGCCGCCCGACCCTCCATCCGGACCTCAGCCGGCAGGTTGTGCCAGACGACAGCAGGCGATGCTTTCTTGCGGGAAGCGGGTTCAATGCGTATGATGCTGGCTCCCGAAGCAGGCACCGGGACGTAAATGGTCGAACCTGCCTTTACGCCCGTAAACAGCGGACGCTCGTCGGGGTAAATCTGGAGAACATCGAATGCGGCGCCGGATGTCAGGCCGATGTCCGGTGAAAGCGGGATCCGCCCGACTCGGTCAGAAGCGGACTCGTTGAAAAGGAACAAGTACCCCTGATCCTCGAGGATGCGTGCGCTCCCGTCGAGATCCGTCGACCAGGGTTGCTCGAAGATGTCAAACTTGACGTTGAGGAAGCGATGGTTCTCGTCGGCCCACTTTTTCCACTTCTTAAAGAACTCCTGGTTCTGGGGGCGTTCCAGCAGTTTCAGCCCCACTCCGACCTGGAGGTGTGAGCTTGTCCCCAGGCAGGAGATCAAGTTCTTTCGAAATTCGGCGTCGGTGTATCCCTTAATTTGCGCGAAATTCTGATAAGGAGGCAGGTATCGATAGTTCTGATTGTACCAGGCCTGCATCCGGTCGTCCTGATGGCCGTTGGACTCGTACAAGCTTTCGCAGCCGTTGAAGCTCGCCATCAACCAGGGCATGCCGCGCTTCACTCCCCAGTAAACCTCCAGAAATGCCTGGGGATTCCGATTGCGCAGTTCAGCCATCATCCACTGGACGTTTTTGTAGTCCAAGTAAGCGTTCAATCCCGGCCGGTGACCATGATTGGTCGCATAGCAGCGAATCGGGCCGATCTTACCGAAATAAGTTGAATCCACCTCGTTGAAGGAGCTCAGTACCCGTCCGTCGAAGCCAAGAACGGTGCTTTGGCTGGCTTTGATCATCTGATCCCAGATCTCCAGGCTGCGAGCGGCTGCCTCCCGGGAGGCAAAACAGACATTCGGGATCTGCCCGTACATCACGGGTTTTCCGGCCTGATCACGCATCTCCCACTCGGGCTTGAAAGCGCGCGGAGGATTGAGGAAGGTGGCCAAACCGACCCCGACCTTGCGGCCGTACTCCAGCGCGGGTCGGGCCACCTCAGGGATCGTAAACTGGTAGTCGTCCGGCAGATTCTCGAGCTCGCGGCAACGCGTTATGTGGTAGCTCAGCCCGTACTCGGTTTCCCGCGTCATCACTTCCGGGACACCGACCTTACTCAGCAAGTCCATCACAGGTCGAAGCTCGGAAAGCGGCTTGCCAGCCCACCAGGCGTTCACGTAAGTGAAAAACTGATTCTCGCCGGGAACCGGATGATAGGCTAGCTTGGTCCTGACGTACGCCTGCATGGCCCGGATTTCGGCGAGGTCGCGTTCCTCAGGGTGAGGAGTTATGAACCGGTAAGGAACCTTGGCCAGTGGCTTGTAGAGCCCGAGGCCCGAGAAACGATACGCGCCGACGAACAACGCCTCGGACTCGAAAGCTTCGCCCGCGGGAAAATCGGCGTGAACCTCGTAGCCCAGGCTGACGCGTGTTTGATCTTCACTGCGCTTGATATCCTGGTAAGGATAGGCCAAGCCGAGAACCAGGCCACCCCGCGATGTTCTCAAGAAAAGGTTAATAGGAGTCCCAAGGATGGAGCCATCGGTATGAATGATAACTTCCTCGAAAGGACGGTCAAACCGAACATCGGCACACGATATACGGGTCAGGTGAAAGCTGCCCGCTTTGGCCCGGACACGGAAATAGATCTCGCAGAAGTCCGGAATCGGACCGGGTCGGACCACCTGCTCGACGATGAAGCGCTCGTACTCGAAGGTGGTGGTCCAGCCATTCTGGGTTGTCGTCTGGGTGACGCGCTGGGCATTGGAGAGAGCGAGGGGCTGTTCGCCTTCGATCTCCACCGCAAAATCCAGCCGGGCAGTGTGTTTCTCACCAGTCAGCCGGTTAAATAATGTGACCTGCCCATCCGAATCCGGCTGAAAAACTCCTTCCTGTCGGGTCGAACCGCTGAAGGGGCTGCAAGCAGGGACAAGGGCCACTAGAAGCGAAACCAGGAGCGTCCTGGTTATCAGAAGTCTTTTCGTCGGAATGATCAACTCTTGGCCTCCTTTCTCTCTGTAGAGCCGCCCTGTAAACGGTTACGTAGAGTTTATGGCACCCTTCGAATTGGATGTCAACAGAAATGCTCAATTCGGGGTTGCCGATTCCCCAGTACCGCCTTGGGGCATACCCAAGGCAGGGTAATTGAACAAAGCTGGAAAACTGGTAGGTCGGTTGTTGCCCGACGAAGCCAGGGGACTGGCCTTTATTGTATATGAATCTTCAAGAAATCGATTTCAATAATGATTACATCTGATTATTCAATAATTTAACAGAAACACGTATATCCGAGTGATGCTTGTCTTAGAAACGGTTTTCAGATTATTCTTGACTTGTGAAAACACTTATGAGAGTGTATCGGCCTTGATGGCTCGTAGTCTGCAGGTAACCCAGAAAATTCGGCTCTCGGCGCAGCAGAATGCTTCGCGTTTCACAATAGGCATCACCAGGCTCACTCGGTTTACTTGCATGACGTTCGACGGGTCGCCCTTATCCCAGGCAGGGCCGGCCCGGACGGCGTTAATGGGCAGGAGCGGTGCGCTCCTGGCCCAGGTGGAGGACGTACAGTATGGCTAAAATGCGTTTGACTCTTTTGTTGGTCTGCATGCTTCTCCTGACAGGAGGCAGTCTACTTGCCCAAGTTCCCCAAGGCCAAGTGCTCGGGACCGTGACGGACAGCACCGGAGCGGTCGTGCCTGGGGCGAGCGTCGAGCTCCTCGATGAGCTGAAGGGTACCACGCAAACCACCGTTACGAATGACAGCGGTGTCTACACGTTTTCGTACCTGAACAGCGGCATTTACACGGTTAAGGTCGAGATGCCCGGGTTCAAAACGGCCGTTTACTCTGGAAACCAGGTCCAGATCGGAGAGAGAAAACGAGTGGATATCCGGCTGGAAATCGGGGAGTTGTCCACTGCGGTTGAGGTTACTGGTGCTGCTGCCGCTGTTTCGACTGACAGCGCGACCGTTGGAGCGATCGTGAGCCAGAAAGAGGTTATCGGTATGCCGTTGAACGGTCGGGAATTCAGCCAGTTGGCAGCATTGATGCCCGGAGTTCGACTGACCGGCCGCTACGGAGGGGCCTTGATCACTGATTTTGCGGCCGCAGTAACGGTTGGCGGAACCAGCGGAACCAAGAACTCCTACTCAGTTGATGGTGTTGACAACACTTTCAACATCTGGAATGGACCGGCCATGAATCCTTCGGTCGATGCCGTCCAGGAGTTTCGCCTCGATAAAAGCCAGTTTGCGGCCGAGTACGGACGTGGCGGCGCGCAGATCCAGCTGGTGACCAAGAGTGGCACCAACAGCTTTCATGGAGCGGTTTGGGATTACGTCCGCAACTATGCTCTTAACGCAGGCCACTATGTCACCCATGAGCAGGATACGCTGAAACGCCACCAGTTCGGCGCCAATCTCGGCGGTCCGATCATTCGCAATAAGGCCTTTTTCTTTTTCAACTTTGAGGGACA
>DAOTAI010000140.1:0-11210 GCA_035593865.1 Acidobacteriota bacterium | reverse complement strand
CGGACTGAAGCATGCTCAGGGCCTTCAGGCTCGACTCGTAATAGCTGAATTGCCAAGTATTGATTCCGTTTCGCTGGGCCTGTCGAATGATCTGGACGATTCTCTCAGGCGTGCACCACTCTTTCATGTGCGCTGACAGCGAGGGCAGTGCGTAGCAGAATCCGTTGAAAGGGTTCGAGCCGATCAACAATCGAGTGATTCTATGCTGACCCAGTGGCACCGTTGGTAGAAGCTGATTTTCGCCGGTTTGGCTCCGGGCGGAAAGTCCCTGATCAAGAGCAACCCCTCCGGCTAAAGTAGCCACCGCAGACTTCAGAACGACACGACGCGACGGTTTCGACTGTACCATCTTCACCTCCTGAATTCGCCGTAATCATATCCTTTCCAAACTCCAGAAGATAGCGGTAAACGGCAATAGGGGCAAAGGTTTTCTTTAGATGCGGGACCAGCCTTGAATGATCTTCTGCGATGACGCTACCATGAAGGGAAATCCCACCTACAGGAGTATTCATATGGCAGTGAAACCGATTCCGGAGGGTTATCACACGATTACCCCATACTTCGTCGTCACTGACGCGGAAAAGTTTCTTGATTTCGCGAAACGGGCTTTTGGCGCCACCGAGGTTTTCCGGGCAGATATGCCAGACGGCTCGATAGCGCACGCCGAGCTACAGATCGGAGACTCCCGAGTGATGTTGGGGCAGGCGTCAGAACAATGGAAGCCAACCACCTGCTCCCTGTATTTGTACGTTCCTGACGTTGACGCCGTTTATCGAAGCGCTATGCAGGCCGGGGCTACCTCGATGGCTGAGCCCGAAGACAAGTTTTACGGCGATCGAACGGCCGGAGTACGAGATCCCTTCGGCAATCAGTGGTGGCTCGGCACGCATATCGAGGACGTGTCACCAGACGAGTTGAATCGACGCATGCAGGAGCAAATGTCCAGGACCACCTGATGCCGGTTGGTTTGACGACTTTTGTGGCAGTTGGACACCGGAAAGGGTTGGGGGTCTGCTCCGTCAGGGCATCAAAGGATGTCGCCGGCGGGGCAGTCGGAGGGTTAAAGTACCCTCCCACGCGGGAATATACCTTCCGCCGGAAACTCCCCGCAAGCTCCCGGCGTGCGCATTCCCTTTCGGGCCGAATCCCAGACCGAGAGTCTGTGTCAGCCCTGCGGAACGGGGCATCAGGGCGTGCCTTCGGGGTTCGAACAACGAGGAAAGCCTGCCTTGCGCACGCGCTCATTCTGGTCAGGCTACAACGAGGATTTCATCCAAGCGCACGGGCCGGTGTTCGCGATAGGACTGAGCGGCAGCGAGAGCCATCACCACGGGAAGGCGCCCGTCGTTTCCAGACACCGGCACCGGAGCGTCGCGGAGAATGGCATCCACAAACGCCGCGATTTCTGCCACGAAGCTTTCAGTGTAACGATCCATGAAGAAATTCAGTGGTAGATCACGCCGGACACTATGGGCGTCGCTCAAGATGGCTTGGTTAGGATAGTTGTTTTGTGTGACTATCGATCCTTTGCTTCCGAGGACCTCGACTCGCTGGTCATAGCCGTAAGGAGCGCGGCGGCTGTTATCGATCGTGCCGATAATCCCGTTTTCAAAACGCAACATGATAACGGCCGTATCGACGTCGCCTGCCTCACCGATGGCCGGATCTACGCGAACACCCGCCATCGCAAATACCTCCTCGACCTCGGCGCCTGTCAGGAAACGTGCCATGTCGAAATCATGGATTGTCATGTCCAGAAACATGCCGCCCGACGCACGGACGTAATCGATCGAGGGGGGCTCCGGATCCCGGCTGATGATGTGCAGCAGCGATAGTTCGCCAATCTCGCCGGATTCGATGGCGCGCCGGACTCGACTGAAGTTGGCATCAAAACGGCGGTTAAAGCCCACCTGGAATTTGACGCCAGCCTGCTCCACGATCCTGAGCGTTTCGTCAATCTCTGAGAGTGACTGGGAAATCGGTTTTTCGCAGAAGATATGTTTCCCCGAACGAGCCGCGTGATTCGTGATTGTGGCGTGCGTTTTGGTCGACGTGCAGATTAGAACGGCTTCGATATCGGGATCGGCAAGCGCCTCGGCATAATCGGCCGCCACCCGGGGCACATTAAACCGGTCGGCCAGACGGCGAGCGGCCTCCAAGTCCAAATCAACGATCATTGACAACCGCGCATAGGGGATGCGTTGCGCCAGCGTTTGAGCGTGAACGCGACCGATACGGCCGGCGCCAATGATGGCGACATTCAATGTATCAGACATGACCTTCTCCCTCCCGAGAACTCTGCTAAAGCCCGAGTGATCGCAGATATTCACGATTGCGTACGGCACTCTCCCGCGGCGCTCCCATTCCTGGCAGGACATCCTGTTCAACCGTGATCCACCCGCTGTATCCACAGCCGTTCAGAAAACGCACAATGCCGGGGAAATCCACTTCACCACAACCTAACTCACAGAAAACGCCCTGTCCGACTGCCTGGAAATAGTCCCAGCCTTCACTCCGCGCCTTGGCCGCGACCTGAGGGCTACAGTCCTTGAAATGGAGATGGCGGACGCGATCCCAAAAACGTTCGAGTCCCTCTAACGCGGCGTTCCGCCCTCCAGCACCAGTCCCATACAGGTAATGCCCGGTATCAAAGACCAACCCCAGGATATCGGGATCGGTAAGCTCCATCAGCCGGGCAATTTCTTCGGGAGTCTCGACGTACCCAGCACAGTGATGGTGGAAGAGCGTTGGCAGCCCCGTCTCGCGGCGGACCGCCGCAGCCACTCGTTCAGCGCCACGTGCAAACACTTTCCATTCATCCTCGGACAGTCCCATTTCTGGGGTGACACGCCCTGCATTCCTGGTGCGGACAGGATCCGTACCGTTGGCGTCGGCCAGAATGATGTAAGGCGCAGGCGTGGTGTCCGTTCCGGCGAGCAACAGCGCTACCTTTACAGCCTCGGCTTCCCCGGCTGCATGAGCGTCCGCGTCCTTCAACGCCACCGGCACGAAGGCCCCGACCATCGTCAACCCTCGGCTGTCCAGCTCCTGCCGAAGCGCAGCCGGTTCGGTCGGCATAAAGCCCCAATCGCCCAACTCGGTACCTTCATAGCCGGTCTCACGTAATTCATCGAGCATCTGGCGACAGGTTATGCGTTCGCCGCTCATTCCTTCGAACTCCAGTGTGCCCCATGTACAAGGTGCGTTGGCGATCTTGATTGCCATAAGAACCCTCGATTTTTCTCCTCAAGCCTAGAATCGGCGCGACCATTCGGGCAGCCAGCGCTCGACAACAACTTTGGTCTGCGTGAAAAACTCAACTGCGTGCTGACCTTGAGCGTGCAAAGTGCCGAAAAAGCTTCTCTTCCATCCGCTGAAGGGAAAGAAGGCCATAGGCGCCGCTACTCCAATATTGATCCCTATATTTCCGGCCTGGGCCTCGTAGCGAAACTTGCGAGCCACCGCCCCGCTGGAGGTGAAAACGCAAGCCATATTTCCGTACTCACCGCTGTTAACCAGCTGAATGGCCTCGTCCACCGTTTTCACATGCATCAGAGCGAGCACCGGCCCGAAAATCTCGGTAGTCGCAACCAGGCTGCCCGGGCGAACCCGGTCCAGGACCGTGGGACGAAGAAAATTGCCTCGCTCGTAGCCGGGGATGACGGTGTCACGTCCATCGACGACTATTTCAGCCCCCTCCTCGACACCGGTTGTGATGATCCTTCGAATCCTCTCACGACTCTCGGGAGTTATGACAGGTCCCATCTGCACGCCAGGATCAAGCCCGTATCCGACCACGCGGTTGGACGCCGCCTCTGCCAACGCCGGCCGGAAGACGCGATCCGCCTCGGCGACGGTCACCGCCAGGGACGCCGCCAGGCATCGCTGCCCGGCGTTACCGAAGGCGCTGTCGGTAATGATGTTAGTGGTCATTGCCGGGTCTGTATCGGGAAGCACGATCAGCGGGTTCTTGGCGCCCCCTTGAGCCTGCACTCGCTTCCCGTTGGCCGCAGCGCGACTGTAAATATGACGCGCCACCGGTGTCGAGCCGACAAAGGTGACCGCATCAATCGCCGGATGATCAAGCAGCGCATTAACCGTGTCGATGCCTCCGTTAACCAGGTTCACCACCCCTGGCGGCAGCTCGAGCTCGTCCAACAGTCGAAACACCTTTTGAATGGTAATGGGGGTCAGGTCCGAAGGCTTGACGATGACCGTGTTTCCACAGGCCAAAGCGTATGGGAGATACCAGAAAGGAACCATCCCGGGGAAATTGAATGGACAGATTATCGCGGCCACTCCCACCGGCTGGCGAATCATGTATTCATCGATGCCCCGGGCGACATCTTCAGAGAAATCTCCCAGCATCATGGTTGGGATGCCACAGGCAACCTCAACGTTCTCGATAGCCCGGCGCATCTCTCCGCGCGCATCGTCCAGCGTCTTTCCATTCTCCATCGTGATAGTGCGCGCCAAATCTTCTAGATTTGCCTCGAGCCGATCTTTCAGTTTAAACAGGTATTGGATTCGCTCCGGGGCAGGAACCCTTCGCCAAGCAGAAAACGCGGCCTCGGCGCTCGAGGCAGCGCGATCCACTTCTTCCGCCGGGGACAACGGCACGCAAGCCAACACCTCGCCGGTCGCCGGATTGCTGACATTCCGGTACTCCGCTTTCGAAGCTTCGACCCAGGCGCCGTTGATAAAGTTCAGAAGTCTGGTTGGTTCACCCATAGCATTTGGATCCTATTCTCCCGACTCCAGGAAATACCTTTCCCTGGCCCTCATTTCCTCCCATCTCTTGCGGGCCTCTCGAACGGCGGGCATCTCGCTGACCTCGGCCACCTGCACATCCCACCAGCTCTCGTATTCAGGAACGCCGACGTATCGATCGCTCTTGATAGTAATCACGACAGTTCGGTCCACTTCCCGCGCCCTCTGAAGGGCCGCGACAAGGTCATCGTAACTGGCACAATCCATGACTTCGGCGCCCAGGCTGCGTGCGTTGCCTGCGAAATCCACGACCACAGGTTCGATCTGGTCCCCATTCGTATCTCCGGGCAGCACTCCGTCCTTTCGGTATGCATAGCGAGTCCCAAATCCGGCCTGTCCGAGCGAACGGCTCAACCCTCCGATGCTCTTAAATCCTCCGTTGTCGATCAGCACCACGATCAGCTTTTGTCGTTCCTGGATTGAAGTGGCCAGATCCGTGGCCATCATCAAGTAGCTGCCATCTCCCACTATGACATAAACATCGCGCTCAGGGGCCGCCATCTTCGCGCCTAGCCCGCCGGCTATTTCGTAACCCATGCAGCTGTAACCGTACTCCAGGTGGTAGTTCTTGGGATGCCGTGCTCGCCAGAGCTTATGAAGATCTCCCGGTGCGCTGCCGGCCGCGTTAATCATGATTGCGTCCGGGCTTGACAGTTCGTTGATTGCCCCGAGAATCTCCCCCTGACTCGGCAGAGGTTTGTTCCGGATGGCGTAAATCCGGTCGACTTCGGCCTCCCATTGGTCGTGAAGCTCACAGCTGGCAAGCCGATAATCGGGGTCTACCTGCCATCCTTCCAGCAGGCGGCCGAGTTCTTCGATCGTGACGCGAGCATCTCCGACGAGTGCCAGGCCAGAATGCTTAGCCGCATCAAACCCTGTTACGTTGATGTTTATGAATCGAACCGCGGGGTTCTGAAAAGCCGTCTTTGAGGCGGTTGTGAAGTCACTGTATCGAGTGCCAATTCCAATGACGAGATCCGCCTCCCGGGCAATACGGTTTGCAGCCAGAGTGCCGGTAACACCGATTGCGCCCAGGTTTAAGGCATGGTCATAACGAAGACTTCCCTTCCCGGCCATGGTTTCCCCAACCGGTATGCCTGTCCTGTCCACCCAGTCACGCAAGGTCTCAGTTGCGCTAGAGTAGATCACCCCGCCGCCTGCCACAATCATGGGGCGCTTGCTTGCGCGGATCCATTGGGCCGCTCGCCGGAGCGCCTCGCTGTCGGGGCGGTTGCGTGGTATTCGCCAGACGCGGGGCCGGAAAAAGGACTCGGGGTAATCAAAGGCTTCGGCTTGGACATCCTGGGGCAATGCCAGAGTCACGGCGCCCGTTTCGGCCGGGCTGGTCAGAACCCGCATCGCCTCGGGCAAGGCGGTCAGGAGCTGATCAGGACGGTTGATGCGATCCCAGTATCGGCTGACCGGTTTGAAGCAGTCGTTCACCGAGATGTCTTGGGTGTATTCCACCTCGAGTTGTTGCAAGACCGGTGCTACGTTTCGCCGAGCAAAAATGTCACCCGGCAAGATGAGAACCGGAAGCCGGTTAATCGTGGCTACGGCAGCGCCGGTTACCATATTGGTGGCCCCGGGACCGATGGATGAGATACAGGCCATCGTCTGAAGCCGGTTTCTTACCTTGGCATAGGCTACAGCCGCATGCACTCCTGCCTGCTCGTTCCGTACCAGGTAGTATGGGAAATCTGGCATTTGCTGGAGGGCCTGCCCGATTCCAGCGATATTGCCGTGGCCGAAGATTCCGAAGCAACCCGCGAAAAAAGGCTTCTCCACTCCGTCCCGTTCAACCCGTTGTTGCTTGAGAAACGCGAGAAGGGCCTGGGCCATCGTCAAGCGTCTGGTCGCATGCTGGGTCATAGCTTTCTTGCCTCCGTGACATCGTAAACGGGCACCCTGGGATCGCGACTCCGATACGATCCCTTGATCCACGCGTACTCAGGATCGTCGCTGGCAGCAAGGCTCTGGGCGCTGCCGGCAAGGACGTTGAGGTAATAAGTGGTGTATCCAACAGGACTCGATACCGGATGATAGCCTTCAGGTATCAGCACGACATCGTTTTCATGGGCCGTTACCGCGGCATCGATGGGAAAGCCGGCGCAAGCCAGCGGAGAATCCTGACCGGTATAGATCCGCTGAACGGCATAGCCTCCCGGTCGATCGAATCGGTAGTAATAGATTTCGTCCAGGTCCGCTTCCACCAGGTCACCTTCGTCGCCCGTTCGATGCCTGTCGTGCTTATGCGGGGGGTAGCTTGACCAATTGCCACCCGGCGTGTAGACCTCTACGACAACCAGCCTTTCGCAGAAGAATCCCGGCGGAATGATGTAGTTGATCTGGCGCGTGGCGTGATCGCCGCCGCGAATTTCCACGTTGATATGGGCTGGAGTGATCAGCCGCGCTTTATGATCTGATCGGGCAGGAACGCATGCGACTGCGAATTCACAGGAAGTGATCGCCCGAGCGGTCAGCGACGACCCCGGAGGCAGATACAGGGCATGGGGAAGCCCCGCAAAAACGTTGGCACGGCGACCCACTTGCGGCCAACGGCCGCGATTGGAAGAAACCTGGAGTTGCCCGCCCAGGATCACAAGCGCCAGCTCATTCCCGCCCGCTTCGAAATCCCACACCTGCCCGATCTCCAGACGCCGTGCTTGGAACCACAGTGTCTCCCAGCCGGCAACCTCCGGACTTACCTCGACAAGGATCCCGGAACCAGGCTCGCTGTCAGGATGAATCACGAGGTTATTTGAGTCGTACTGTTTCATGAGACACCGATAGACATATCAAGTTCGCGATCCCCAACGACCCTCAATCAGCCGGGCTACTGGCTTTAAGCGTCGGTCGCCTAAACCGCCGGTTTCAGGTCGGGGTTGGGCAACATGAAATCCCTGATTACCCCATTCAACTCATGAACGGCCTCGATGAACCCGCGCAGCGTTCGAACCGAGGCCCCAAAGCTGGCAAATTCCTCAACAGTCATGCCATCAGGCTCATAAGCCCGTCGAAAGTCAGGGAATTTACGTGCAAGAGTGGCAATGATCTCATCGTCGACCGGCCGGTCAATGCTGTTGTCGATGGGAAGATCTGAGTCGTTAGCCTTGTGGGCCCATTCGCAGGGCATCGAGTGGATGAAATCGCCGCCGATTAGTTCGGACCAGTGGCCAAGGTGTCGATACGCCGCAACCAGCAGACGTGCCCGATAACCACGCTCCTGGAAAATCCTGTAGGCTCGCTTGAAGGTCGCAATTCCAGCCCAGTCGATGTACGTCGGGTCAATATCGATTCCGTCCCTTTTGGCCAGTACGCGCAACCAGTCATCGAGGCGCCCGACCATGAGTGTTGCGACCGGTGACATCCGTTCGATGTCCAGTCCCGCTGCCTTTCGCCGTTTCAGACCACGCTCGACTGCTTCAGCGACGGCGATTGCCTGGGATACCGAAAAGCTGACCGTTGCATTAATGCTGACGCCCCGGAAAGTTGCCTCCTCGATCGCTGGTATACCGGCGGCGGTGACGGGAAGCTTGACCTGCATGTTCGGCGCAATCGAACTGAAGTGAACCGCCTGCTCGACTAGGGCTTGAGTGTTTCGATAGAAGATGGGATTGGTCTGGATCGAGAGCCGCCCTTTTCGACCCCTGTGTTGCTGAAACACCGGGAACAGCAGTTCGGCGCCCTTTGCCGCCATTTCTTCGACGATTTTCCAGGTCACCTCGTTTTCTGACCAGGTTGGGTTCTCCCGGATGACCTGTTCCACGCGATCCTGCCAGAGCGAGATGCTCTTTCTGAGCACTCCTAACACGATGACCGGATTGGTGGTTGCACCAACTGCCCCATGTACCAAGCCGTAGGACAGTTCCTCCAAAGAACATGAATCGTTCCAGTAATCCGTGGGCGTCGTGGAAACCATCTGCCTGAGAGGGCTCAGAGCTACTTTAGCCATACGTTCCTCCGACGATGGTGAACGTTGTTAATCCCAAGCTAACCGAGATGAGCCAAAACAGCAAGCAGGATAGTCAGTAAGGGGAAAAGCGCTCAAATAAGCCTCCCCCGCCCGCGGGACAGTGGGACCCAAATGCAGGAGGAACCCTCTGTTCGTAGTACCGGGTTTAGCCGTGGTTTAGCCGAGGTTTAGCCGGGTAGTTGCTTACGGGGCAATTGTTGCTATATGAACGATTAAAGGCCCGCCTGAGGGCGGAACTACAAACAGGGGACCCACGCGGTGGTTGAAGTGCCGTCCATTTTCATCCTTTATCGGGTGCTCAAGGGTCACGAGAGACCGTTGCAGGCGCACGAATGGGACGCAGACGAAATGGGGCTATCTCGCCCTAAGAAAACCTCGTTCGCTTCCAGAGTGCGATGGTGGCGACGGCCAGGACACCCACCGTTGCGGACACCAGCACGATTGTCCAAACCGGATTCATACTCAAATCCTGCGCCTGGACTTCGAGCCCCAGCCACACAAAAATGCCCAGCGCGACCAGGATGATCAAAAATTCCCACCACCGTCGTTTCGGAGTCTCACCCGACAACGGATCCTCTCCCGCAAGCGAGGCCTCAACTCGAGCCCGATCCATTTTGTAGCGGTGGCATTCGCGCATCATTGCGGCGTGCCAGGATTCCTGCTCCGACTCCGGCGCTTCGGCCCGGCTTATAGCGATTGCGCCACAAACGATGATCAGCGAACCGATAACAACCATTGACTGGTAGACTGCTCCTTTTTCGTACAACTCGCCGAACACCAGCGCACCCCATGCCAGACCCCATAGCTGATTGGTATTCGACAACGGTATTCCCCGGGCAATCCCCACATACTTGGCGGCGTACTGCTGAAAAAGGTCGCCGATCACCCAGCAAAAGCCACCCAAAAACAACCAGAACAGAGCGGGGCGAAATCGTCCAAACTCCTGGACAAAGGGTGAAAACCCGCCCAGAAAGGTGATGGTCAAAATCCCGATGGTAATCAGTTCTCCGAACGTGAAGATAGTGACGAAAGACAGGGGATTCATTCCGCTGATGTACGCCTTGCGATACGGAATGTACATCGTCCCCCAGAGCAGCCCGGCCCCTAGCGCCGCGGCAATCCCGGCTGCCGCCCGGTCAGACATCCCTTCCGGCGCCTGGCTTGTTGCCAGTCCCAGGATACAGGCGCCGATAACGATAGCAATGGCTCCTCCCAGGACTTTTGCCCATGATCCGGCGCCTCCGCCGCGCAGCTCGCGGAAAAGAAGAACTCCCCAGAAAAGACCTACCAGGCTGTTGGTGTTCCAGAGAGGGAAGGCGACAGACAACCCAATATCTCTTATGGCAAAGATGGTCAGCGTGTTGGCGACGGCCCAGAGTGCCCCGGCCAGGACCGCCCAGGAAATCAGGTGACTCTTTTCGCGCAAGTCCCTATAGACGTACGTCGTCCCCTTCAGCGCCATGGGCAGCGTCCACCTGGCGACGAAGACGCCGAGAACCATCCCCATCGAGATCAGAAATGGGGAAAAGCCGAGAGTTACCAGCTTGGTTGGTGCTTCGGCGGCGCCCAGCCACGCACCTGCTGCGAGCCCACATAACACACCGAGTCGATGAAGTGAAATGACCGGCCGCGCTACGCGGCTTGCTTCAGTCTGAATGGCCATCGCGTCCCCCTCTCAATTCGAGCAACCGAGGGCACTCGTGCTTAACGAATCGCCAGCAGCAATAGGATCCCAGCCAACAACACGATCACAGGGATCCAGAAGTGAACATCGGTAAGGACCTGCCGAACGGTAGAACGATTCATAACCCTCCTTTTAACGGCTAACGAATACCCCGGCGGAGGTCCGTTCGCCATCAGGGCCGCCAGCAGGAGCGCCGATTGAATCTCATCATTTATTCTGCTTCTCCAACGCTCCCAGTGCTTCGCGTGTCAACTCATGGCGGACTTCCCCGTTGTGGGTAATCACCGCCTGACTCAGGATTTCGTCGTTCCAGTCTAAGTTAAAGGTCTTGTCTTTCCAGAATGCCATGACAAAGGCAGCCAGGTTGCGGGAATAAAGCGTGCTGGCATGAACCGGCATGGTCGAAGGCAAATTAAGCGGGGCGATAATCTTTACGCCGTTTTCAATGACGGTCTCTCCAGGTCGGCTCAGCTCACAGTTGCCACCGCCTTCTGCCGCCAAGTCGATAATGACACCACCGGGCCGCATGCTTCGCACCATTTCGGCGGTAATGAGCTTCGGCGCGATAACGCCGCGGATCAACGCGGTTGTGATTACAACGTCGACTTGTGCAACCTGATCCACCAGAAGTTCTCGCTGCTTCCGGCGGTCTTCCTCGGACAACTCCCTGGCATAGCCGCCTCCTGCGGCGGCGCTTTCTTTCAGTTCGATACCGACATATCGACCGCCGACACTTTCAATCTGCTCTTTAACTTCCGGACGAACGTCAGTGGCCGTCAC
>DAOTAI010000139.1:0-11296 GCA_035593865.1 Acidobacteriota bacterium | reverse complement strand
GTCCCCATTTCGACCATTTGGACTTTTTCTTCTGACTGGAGGTCCGTCAGGACCGGCACCCGTGACTGGTAGCTGAGCCCAAGCTGCAAAAGCGGGCCTTTGCCGGCAGACGCTGACAGGTGAGGAGGCGATGCGGGGAGTTCACGTGCCGGTCCTACGGACCTGGGTCTTAAGCCTTCGATCGTTACTATAAACGTGTCGGTCCTGACGGACCTCTGATGCGACCAGCACCGGCCTGATGGTGGTCAGGGAGCAGGACAACAGGTCTGGACGCGCTCGAAGCTTGACGAAAATGGAATCGCCTAAAGTGCCCTCCAAGGGCGGTGAAATTGGACGAAAAGCGTCCTATTTACTCCTGCAACTAGATGACACTAAAATATTCAAGCCATTTTGAGAAACGGCATTCTCACGCACTTGTAGGCGATTGATAGCCTCAACTTAGCCGTTCCAGCTTCAGGTCCGTGACGAACATCGCTCCTTTTTCTACATAGAAGCCGAAGTAGCCGGATCGGCCGGGAGCAGTCTTCGCCTCCAGGTCCAGCATGTTCTTCCAAGAGGCCAACACCCGGCCGTTCCGCACCTCTACGCTCAATCTGTAGGCGATATCATCGGAAATATTGAACCAGGATCTGGCCAGCACTTCGCGGTGGTCGGATTGCTGTTGAGACAAAAACACTTTTCCGTCAGGCGAATAATGGCTGGTAACGGTGGCTTCAATCCCTCCCTCGGAATCCTTGTTGGCCAGGACGAAGGCACCCATTCTCTCGGCGGCCTTAACACTCGTTAGGGTCAAGCGGGCGTTTTGCAGCAGGTCAGTGTCCAACACGACGGCGGCGCGTCCAGGTAGCGAAGCGAGCCTGAGATGTCCGTCCGCAATGACGGCGTGTGCTTCCGTTCCCACCACCCGGAGCCCCTCGAGGGGAAGTCGGGAAGAACCTCCGATCGTGAGATAGCGAGTTGACTCCGGCCCCTGTGTGCCAGACCTGAACCCGCTCGAAATGAAATCTTCCATGGGAAAGTGCTGCGATTTCTGAACCACGATCATTCGGCCATCGGAGTAGAGGTGGAGCATCGTGTAGCCCATTGGCGACATAACATTGGCAATTCGCGTCAAGACAGGAATCCCACTCATGAAAGAGAGACTATTGCGATGGACGTGACCGCACACAAATCCCTTGACACAACCGGAAGAGACCGCGACGTTCTCCACCTCCGCGGCATTGATCCATTGTTGAGGGGGGACATGCGTGAAGAGGAGCACTTTCATCTTCCGGCCGGCGGCCTCTTGGAGTCTCTCCTTCAGCCAGGCCAACTGAGTTGGTTCGAGACCGTAGACGTTTCCGTAGTTATCGCCCCTTCCGTGGCGACCGTCAGGATTAGGCATCATGCAATTCAGGGCGATAAAACGCCAAGTTCCGTGATCAACATGCCTGTAGAGGGGGCCGAAGTGTTTGACCCATGCCTCGAGTTGTGACTGATCGGCGTAGTGAGCCTCGGGTGTCTCGTGGTTGCCGACCATTGGAACGAAGGGGTGTTTTAATGCTTGGTAAAATCGCTTCGCAAAGGCCAACTGTCGAGCATATTCTTCAGGCGGAGGGAAGAAGGACCCGCCTGCGCTGATTACGTCGCCACCATGGATTGAGAGATCAACCTTTTCGTTGTTAAGGGTTTCCGCCAGATCCGGCATCCTTCGATCAGTGCTCGAGGTGATCTGTGCTCCGCCTCCCCAGTTCTCCAGATGGTTAGGCCAATAGTGATGATCCGATACAAAAGCCAGCCGGCACTCGGCTCCCTCCGGGATAAAAGAGCTGGAATAGAGCAAGGTCCCGCCGACAGGCGTTTGGGCCGCCGAGACATCGCGCGTGACGGCACCTCCCCCGATGATGAGACTCCCCAGTTTCAGAAAAGACCGACGACCGATCGTGCTCTTCATAGGCATGCCTTCCTCCCTCAGAGAAAGCCCTTTTGGCGAATAATCACTCAATGCCCTCCGGAACGGGGCTTCCTACTATATTGGTACGATTCTCCCCAGCTGAGAACGACAAAAGGATAACTGGTCCCGAAAAGCCGGTTATAGGTCTGGGTGTAATCCTCGCGGTGTGGCACCGTGTGTGCCATCTCATTTTCATGGCCCGTTATCACGAGGTTAGGGTTGATGCCGCGAAGCAGGCGCTTGATATTGGTTGTCCAGCAGTTCGGGAACGCCACGTCCACATCGTGCTGGTGGCCAATATGTGCGATCCAGTCGAAGTCGAATCCGGGGTCCTGCGAACCGGACTGGTCGCCCGTGTGAATAACCGCCAGACCTTCGGGTGACTTCACGAGGTATACGTTGTTGATCACCCTTTCGCCCTGATGTCCCGGGTAGGCCACTACCGTGAGAAATTGCCGACCTCCTTGCACACCGACCTTGTGCTCGAGACTTGTGCTCCGTTCCAGGAAAGTCACCCCTTTGACCGGATCGGCATCGTCAGCCCAAAGACCTGGCGGAGCTATTACGGGCTTACCTTTACCCAGGAAAAGCCGGGCCACCTCCCGGTTGGCGTGATCAGAGTGGCGATGGCTGATGAAAGCGGCATCAGCCTGATCCGCGATGCGAGTCAATAACTCGTGGTCCAGCCCAAATCCTTCTGTGCGGGGCGGGCCCGGCACGAAGTCAAAGACGAAGGAGACGCTTGGAGTGCGTACCAGGAAACCGTGGTTGTACAGCTTCCAGATCCGCATTCCTTCAGTCACCTGCGTCTGTTCTATTGCCCGCACCGTTCGCTTCATCGTTTCCAGGAAAAATCGTTGGACGAGGGGATGAGCAGGAGCGGACTCAATGTGAAGAATGTCGTCGAGTCGAATCAACGCAGCTCGGCGTACGGGATGCTCAGGAATATCAGGCGGATACTTTTGAAGAATCTCGTCCACCCACCCTAAGGAACGCTCAATCCACTCGTCCGGTGCATTCAACAACTCCGGAGCCGTGAGCGCCCGGCGCGGAGATGAAACCCAGCGGCTCTTATCCTGCGAGTAGCCGGGCACTGTCAGGAAACAGGCGACAACAAGGGCAATTTTGAGCAAACAGCGTTTTGTCGGCATCTCGGGCCTCCTCCTCGCGAGGGCGCTGTCACGATGCCAATGGGCGACCGTGCAACGCGATAACGCTTTCATTGGGGATTAAGGCAAGCGCGGCGCTGTTCAGCGGGGCGCGGAGAATTGGCGTTCCAAACACGGAGCAAGCCTGGGCTCAAATCCACCACCCCGCTGAAATACGTCGCGCGCGGAAGCTTTCAGAAAGTCAATTTCAATCCGACCTGAAGACTGCGCGCGCCGGATTTCGACGTAATGTAGCCGAACGACCCGCTTCTCGGGTTAGTCGTCGGATTCGCAAGCTGCGGGTGATTCGGGAAGTTGTACGCCTCCAGGCGGAACTGGGTCGTCACCCGATCGTTGACCTTGAAATTCTTGAACATTGCCAAATCCCAGCTGTACAGTGTCGGCCCACGCAAAATTCCGAGTCCGGCGTTCCCAAACGTGCCCGGCGCCGGTCTCTCGAAAGCATCGGGGTTAAACCACAATTTGCCCACTCCGCGGTCGCCGGAGAGCTTCGGATTCCCGACCAGGTTCCAGGGTTGCTGACCACTTCCTGCTCCAACACCGGCGATATCGGTGCTATCAGTCACCGAAAGCGGGCTGTTGGAGTTGATAAAGGTGACTCCTGAAAGCTGCCAGCCCCCCAGCCAGGAAGCGATCCAATCGTTGCGGCCCTTGAAGAAGGGTAATTCATAGATAAAATTGTAGTTGAAGAGATGGGGCCGGTCCATCACTGACAGGGATCGAACGATGTTAAAGGCATCGTACGGCGTCGCCACATCATCGATGTTCTTCGAGAAAGTGTAGCTCACTCCAAAACTCAACCCGTCTTGAAAGCGGCGATCCAGGCTGATTTGTAGCGAATGGTAAGAAGAACTGCCGGTATGGCTGAATTCCCGGATTGTCCCGAGTCCCTCCCAGGGCCGGAGCTTGTTCGGATTTACTCCCGGATTAGCCTGGAGAGTTCCGGGTGCCATCTGGTTGATGTTCCTTTCGCGGGGGAGATTTCGACCGCTCTTGCCTATGTACCCGATGTCGATCGCCATAGCGAATGGTAATTCACGTTGGATCGTTAAGCTGTAATGGACCGCACTGGGGTACTCGAGAACCTGAAGTGGCTGGATGATCCCCAGATTCTGTGGAAAATCGCGCCGATCCCCACCGGCGGGGTTGTCTACAAAACCATGTGCCACATCAACACGCGGTTGATTCGGAGCATTTCGGAAGAGCGCGCCGCTATGATGATGTTGGCGATTGTGGAACAGTCCGACTCCGCCGCGGATCACAGTTTTGTCCGATAACTGGTAAGCCATACCAAAGCGAGGCCCGAACGCATTCTTCGGCGCCAAAGCGAACCCCCGAGGCAAACCGTGAAACAACCGTTCGATCCCCGGGATGTCTGCAGCCAGAGCCTCACCCTTTGCACTGGCTGGGAATCCGTCTCCAGGAAGCACTATCCCGTTGTACGGGTCTCCAGAGATGATATAGCCGCCGACAGGATCGACGACTGCTTTGTTTGCCGGATCATAGAATTCGGCCGAAAAGGTTGAGATATCGTTCCACTTGGCATACCACGGCTGGTGATACGAATACCGTATTCCGAGTTCGAGCGTCAGGTCGGGCCTCGCCTTCCACGTATCCTGGAAATACATCTCGAGCGAGTTGCTCCGAAGAAGCGTGTTAGCGGCGGGGCCGATCTCGTCGTAATCGTTGAAGACTCCGAGCGCGACATTGGCGATCGCCACCCCTGTGGAAAGCGGGTGCCCCGTGTCCGTGAAGTTGAAATAACCGTTCTGATTGCGTGCGACCTGATCCGCGTTGTTCTGCTGAGCATGCTCTACGCTGGCCCCGAATTTTAAGGTATGGGCTGACGCAACCATCCAAGTCATGTTCTCTTCCCATCTCAAAATGGGTCCGTTAGAGAAGCCGGGTTTCGAAGAGCCGTCTATGGTCGTAAATCCACTGATGATCGCGCTGGGGATGCGGTTCTCGACGCGCTTGGGTCCAGGAATGACGTAAGGGAAATCTATCCCGTACTGGTCACGCACGTAGAGCGGAAAGCCGGCGGCGGAGCGCTTGTCCACCAAGTACATGCGCACAAGATCGTTAGCGACCGAGAATGTGAATTCATTGATTAGCTTGGTAGAAATAGTGGTCGTCCAGGCAACTCGGCCTGTGTAGTTAGGACGATCCCACTGTGTTGACGCATGGGGGAATGAACCTCTGAACGCGTCTTCCGACTTGAAACTGTACCCGGTGCCGCCGAACGTGAGTCGATGATTCCCGAAGTAGTAATCGAGACGAAGGGTGTCTTTCCGCTGGTTCTGAGGGTTCGGCTCCGTCTGTATCAGATTGGCAGTGCCTTGCTGGAAACCTGGAGTGGGCAGAGGGTACATGCGAAGTATGCCAAGTCCATTCTTGCTCAGACGTTCAGGGGGAATCACATTATTCGGGAAAGGGGCTCCCGTTAGCGGGTCAATAATCTCTCGGGTACGTCTGAAGAAGGGATTGGCAGGATCTAACAATTCGCTGAAATCTCCGTCCCGCATGGCTTCCGTCGGGACCGTTGCGGTATTGGTCTGCTCTCGTCGCCAACGCACCCATTCCTGAGACACAAGGAAAAACAGCTTCGTCCGGTCCTGATTGAAAACACCGGGAATCACTACAGGACCCGAAAATGTATATCCGGGCTGATTGAATCTAAACGGGGCGGGACGCCTGGACTCATCGGAGTTGGGACTGCTGTTGCGAACCCAAGTGTTGGCGTCCAGCGCCGAGTTTCGAAAGAAATGAGAGAGCGAGCCGTGGAACTCTTGGGTGCCGCTTTTCGTGATGAAGCGAACTTGTCCGTCCATGGCCCGTCCATATTCAGCGCGGTACGTTGCCGTCAGAATCTGTACCTCTTGAATGGTGTCGGGATTGAGCTGCCCAATCATGGCGCCGGAGGTTTCGATTCTCGTACGGACTGCCGGCACGCCGTCAAATGTAATGTTATTTCCGGCACGCTGGCCGCCGGCGATACTGAGCTCGGCTCCACCGAGGCTAGTCGGGTTGAACGAACTGAAATTGCCACCGACTACGCCGGCTTTCAAAAGGGGGAGTACGATGGGATTGCGCCCGCTCAGAGTCAGATCGGCAACCTGTCGCGATTCCACGACGCGCCCGATCTGGGCAGTCTCTCTTTGCGTGATTGTCGCCGCAGCGCTTACTGTCACCGAATCTGTGATCTCCCCGAGCTCGAGAGTCGCGTTTACCGTCGAACGAGTGCCCGCTTCTACCCTGATATCGGTCTGCACGAGCTTCTTAAAGCCAGGAAGTTCCAGAACAAGTTCATAGGAGCCAACTGGTACAGGTGTGAGAACAAATACCCCGTTGTCTCCGCTGTAAGTCACCAATTTCAGCTGCGTGGCGAGGTTCCTGGCGGTTACTGTAACGCCGGGAAGAATAGCGCCTGTAGAGTCCCTCACAGTACCAGCAATTTGTCCCTCGTCCTGCTGCCCCCATGCCATACCACCGAGTAGCAGGACGAAAAGCGGAACGGTAAAACAGACACTCCGTTGCCAATGGCTCTTGCCGATGAACGCATGCATAGATCCCTCCTGCTTAACCAAAGGCGTATGTGAGCGCGCGCCGGGAATGTCTCGTTGGGACTCTCGTTACTCCACGAACGTTTGGGGTCGCTCGAAAAGGTCCGAGATACGTATCGCCGTCTCATGGATTGCGGACACGGCTCACATACCTCTCTCTTACCAATTCTCCCGTAGAAGCGAGGAGCACAAAAGTTAATTTACGGTAATAAACAGGTAAGCAAACGAAGTGCGGAAGTAATCACTGAAGACAACGGCCGCCCCTGCCGTCAGCAATTGGTCGTTTCACACACAGAATCGCACACAAACAAGAATGATCTCAGCGCGCTTAGTTACCCGGCCAATATCACTTGGGAAAAGTGGATAATCAGGTCAATTTACGGTGTAATACAGTTAACAGTTGTCAAAATGCAAGAGTTGGCCGTGAACCAATCCCGGTCGGATAAGGACTTTGACTACGAATCGCCCGAATGGGAGCTAGTCACCCGGATCGTCTCGAGCCGCTCGTTCGAGAAAACGCCACGTCTAGGGAGTTTGCTTATCTACATTTGCCGGCATGCGCTCAGCGGCAAAGGAACTCTCCACGAGCAGGAAATCGGCGTCCGCGTCTTCGGAAAACCTGACGGATACGACACGAGTACCGAGAATATTGTCCGTGTTTGCGTTTCTCAGCTGCGGAAGAAGCTGGCCTTGTTCTTCGCGACAGAGGGCAAGGACACCCCGCTCGTGCTCGAGATCCCTCTCGGCAAGTATGAGCCGGTATTCAAGCCCCGCAACCGAAACAAGGAAGGCCTGCCTCGAGGAAAAGCCGAGTCGGCGGCTCCAGAGGCCGCTTGGTGGAGAAAAAGCTTCCCAACATCGCTGGGGATTATTTTGCTTTCGGGACTGGCTGTCTCGGCATTCTTGTTATGGAAAGAGAACCAGCAGCTTAAAAAGGAGATGTTGCCGCTCACCACGCTGGACATTTCGATGCAGCGACTCTGGTCTTCAGTTTTCAATCCCAGCCAGCGAACAGACATTGTGGTAGCCGACTCGGCTCTGGCCCTGATTCAAGACCTGACGGGCGACACCGTCTCCCTTGATGAGTATGTTCAGGGACTACATTTCGAGAAACTTGCGAAATCACAAGCCGGAAATCTCGCCCGGCCACTGACAGACCGCCTGTCATTCCGGACCTTCACCAGCGACGCGAACGTTCACCTTGCGCTGAGGATCGCACTTTTAAACCGGCATTTGTGGAAGCGTGGATCAGTTAGGTCAGCGCGGACTCTGGGGACACGGGACTTCAATTCTGACAATTTCGTGCTGCTGGGAAGCCGCCGATCCAATCCCTGGATTGCGCTCTTTGAACCACTCATGAACTTCCGCGTTGAATTCGACAATGGTGAGCCGGGCCCTTACATCGTGAACCTGTCTCCAATGCAAGGGGAAGAGGCGGTCTACAAATGCGCTGCATATGGGCAACCACAGGACAACCTGTACGCTGTGATCGCGTTGCTCCCCAACCTTCAGAGGAGTGGTAACGTGCTGATAATTGCGGGATCCAGCATGGAGGCTACCGAAGCGGCTGGCGACTTCTTGACCAGGGATTCTTTGTCAGCGAGTTTTCTTCGCGAGATCGGACTCAAAGAAAGAAACTCTCCTCGCTACTTCGAGGCCGTCGTTCATGCTCGATTCGCGGCCGGCGCGGGCATCAATCCGAAAGTCATTGCTTATCGCATAATCCGAGCTGCAGACGAGCAACATTAGGTATCGGTGGAACTTCCAACACATCCTGCATTTCCGGAAGATCCCCTTGTATACTGCGATTAGCACGCGCCAGAAGCGTGAAAAGCGCCGGATTGCAAAAACAAAGCGCGCCTGACGATCCGAGACCAAGGAGGGTGCCACGATAAACTACTGGCTTGCGATTGGTCCTGCGAAGAACTGGGAAGTTGGTTTGAAGAAGAAGGTCTGGGGCGCGTCCCCGGCCCACGCCAAGACTTGGGAGCGAATTGCACCCGGGGATCTCCTGTTCCTTTATGCGATGGCCCCGGTGAAAGGAGTCTTCGGCTGTGCCAAGGTGGTCAAGACCTTTGTAGACGAAAAACCGCTGTGGCCTCAGGAGTTGGAAGACAAACAGGTTTTGTGGCCATTCCGCATGTCGCTCGAGATCGAGACGGTTCTCCCCCCGGAACAATGGGAAACCAAGCGGGTCACACTTGAGCGCGGAGGTATCGTATTCCAGCGAGCCCTGCAACCGGTAGGTGAAGACAAGGCCCAGGAACTCCTAAGGGGATTGAAGAAACCCGCGCGTTCTTGAAGAAAAGGTTTCTTAACTTGAAGCCACTCGAAGGCCGCCAATCGGACCTGATGATCGAGTTGCGTGTGCAGGCTACTCACCAGCGGGGATTTTAGACCATCCAGTCGCGGCGCGAAATGAAGAACCGTATGTCAAATAGCCCCTTGAGAACCAAGCCCGAGAACCGCTTAGGGAACCGCTAAGGGAGGAACCGCTTAGGGACACTCCCTTTCGTCCATGCGAAAGGACCATTCGCGGTTCGATAGGAGTCCAACGGGTGTACGAATATCGGTCAAGCCCCGGAGCCGGGAGCGGGCCGGGAGAGCACCGTCGCGCCTCGCCTCAACCTCCCGCCCGTAGTTCGACCCGTTGGCGACATTTTTCGTCCGCGGGCGGGGGCGAGCTTTACGAATAGCCCCAGAATTCGGTGGTATGATGCGAAACCAAGGGGGAAATCGATGATTTTTCGCACTCTCGGATGTCTGGCTGCCATGCAGCTTGTTCTTGCAGCACCTCCTCAGTTGGAGGATCTGAAACGGGAAGCCGTTGAGCGGGTCGAATCAAAACGGGATCTTACCCAGCAGATAGTCGATTCAATTTTCAGCTTCTCGGAACTCGGTTATCAGGAATTTGCCACCTCCGAGTATGTCACCGGGATTCTGGAGAAAAATGGCTTCACCGTGGAACGTGGAGTCGCCGGCATGCCAACCGCCTTTGTTGCCTCATGGGGTTCAGGAAAGCCCGTTATCGGCTTCATGGCCGACATTGACGGTTTGCCTGAAACCTCCCAAAAACCGGGAGTGGCTTACTTCGACCCGCTGATCCCCAACGGACCCGGGCATGGTGAGGGTCACAATTCCCATCAGGCTGTCAACGTAACCGCGGTCTTAGCAGTGAAGGAAATAATGGAGGAGTACAACCTGCCAGGAACCCTGCGAGTGTACCCGGGAGTGGCCGAAGAGTTGCTCGGCAGCCGCACCTACATGGTTTTGGCGGGCCTGTTCAGCGATCTTGACGTAATGTTGAGCTGCCACGTCTCCAGTAACTTCGGCACCAACTATGGTCCGACTGGCACGGGGCTCGTCTCTGTCCAGTACACGTTCCAAGGTCGCAGCGCGCATTCTTCAGCTTCGCCATGGTCAGGACGAAGCGCGCTGGACGCAGTGGAGTTGATGAACATTGGGTGGAACTTCCGGCGGGAGCACATACGTCCCACCCACAGGTCTCACTACGTCATCGTGGAGGGTGGTGATCAACCGAATGTAGTGCCGCCGGAAGCGACGGTTTGGTACTTCTTTCGAGAGTTCGCCTACGACAAGATTCGCGAACTTCACGAAATCGGATCGCGAATTGCCAAGGGCGCCGCTATGATGACCGACACGACGGTAACCGAAAAAGTTCTTTCGGCAACCTGGCCCGGCCATTTCAACCGACCGCTGGCCGAAGCCCTTTACGCGAACATCAAGAGAGTCGGTATGCCGGAATGGTCTGAAGCGGACGAGCGGCTGGCTCGTGCGGCACAGGCCGAGCTCAAGGTGAAGGTCACTGGACTTGCCAAAAACATTCCGGAGCTGCGTCCTTCGAGCGAGAGTTACGGGAGCGATGACATCGCCGAAGTGTCCTGGAATGTTCCCACCGTGGTTTTGCGCTTCCCGGCCAACATCCCGGGGATGATCGGTCACCACTGGTCCAGCGGCATCGCCATGGCTACACCAATCGCCCACAAGGGGGCAACAGCAGGGGCGAAGGTCCAAGCCCTGACAGCGATCGATCTCTTGCTCAACCCGGATCTGGTCGAATCAGTGCGAGCCTATTTCAAGGAACAGACCAAGGACATCGAATGGAAATCGCTGATTCCGGAAGGCACCGCTCCGCCGATCGATTTAAACCGCGAAAAGATGGAGCGTTTTCGGCCCCAGCTTGAAAGACTGCGTTACGACCCGTCGCGCCACAAAACCTATTTGGAGCAATTGGGCATCGACTACCCTACGGTAAAGTAGCGGACAGTCACCAAACCAACCAGCATTGACGCATTGGCGCTGAAACAAGCCCATGCTATACACATCCCCGCCGTGTTGCGAAGTAGGGACGTCCTTATCAGCAATCCAACCGATGCATGCTCCGACCGCGGTTGTGAGCCGAAATCGCGAGTACAACGGGGTCAAGCTCGCGAGTGAAAGGTTGAGGCGAGGCGCGGCGGTTGAGTGACTCGCCGTTTTGTGGCGAGTTGTATCGAAACCCGCGCCCGCCTCAACCGCTCGGACCGCCTTCGACTCTCCCTCGACCGCGCGCCGGAGAGAGCACGGGTTTCGATACGATTCGCACAAAACGCGAATCACTCAACCACCAG
>DAOTAI010000138.1:0-11345 GCA_035593865.1 Acidobacteriota bacterium | reverse complement strand
TATACCACAAAAGGCGGCCCTTTTTTCATTAAGTGTGTGAGAAATCCGGGCTAGCGCACCTCGAATCCCACGGTCTCCAAAGGTCGCCCATCCAAAGTCTCAAGAACCAACTGGTGCTTCCCTACCTTGGGCTGCCATTTAACAGCAGCCGCTCGTTCACTCAATTCCTTACCGTTGAGCTTCCATTGGACACCCTCTCCGGCCTCTGCCTCGAAAACAACAATCTGGCGACTGGCAGGTACATCGGGATCCAGCGCGAGAATCATTCCGTCGACGGGGTATACGATGCGCTGCCCAGCGTTCACTGCAACCGCCTCGATTGTTTCCGATTCGGTGCCCCTGATATAGAGCTCCTCACGATTGACCTGCAGGTCGGGAAAGTTCGTCTTCCGCAGGCGCAGACCGGACGGTGGAGGAGGCTGTCGACTCGGCCGGTCTCGATGCAGATAATTCATAATCTCGAGCCAAAGGGGCGCGGCGCCGCTGACACCGCTGACACTCCACATGGGCGCCCCTGAAAAGTTGCCCACCCAGACCCCGACCGTGTAGTGCTCCGAGAACCCGACGCACCAGTTATCCCTCATATCCTTGCTTGTGCCGGTCTTGACTGCACTCCAGTATCGCGTGGCCAGTACGTTCTCAAGCCCGAAAGTGAGTTCACGGCTCTCGCGATCCGACAGCACGTCGGCTACCAGGTAAGAGGCTTCAGGCGAGAAAATCCGCCGGGACGTACGGTCAACAGGATCCAGGGTCAGCCGCGATGGCTGGTACATCCCGCCGTTGGCCAGGGCCCGGTACGCATCCACCAAATCCTGAAGGCAGACATCCGCGGACCCGAGAGCCAGCGATGGCCCGTAATAATCCGGGGGTTGCAGATCCTTAAATCCCAAGTCCCGCAACGTAGTGACGAACTGTTCGACCCCCACAAGATTAAGCACACGCACCGCTGGCACATTCAGAGAGGAAGCCAGGGCCTGCCGGGCGGTGACGAGTCCGCGAAAGCGGTTGTCGTAATTCTGAGGACGATAGACACCTCCAACCACCGGTATTTCCACGGGGCTATCATCCAGAAGTGAGGCGGGGGTCAAGAATTGTCGGTCAAAGGCAAGAGCATATAAGAAAGGCTTAAGAATCGAGCCCGCCTGACGCTGCGCCTGGGTTCCGTCGACGAAGCGCGCAGTTGTCCTGGCCCCGTCGTTGCCCAGGTAAGCCAGCGTGTCTCCCGTCTTGTTATCAAGCACTAGCAGGGCGGCGTCGTGAACGTTCTGAGATCTGAGAGAGAACAGCCGATTGCGCACCCTCTCGGCCGCATACAGCTGGAGATCGAGGTCGATCGTGCTGGTCACTTCAAGCTTGGCGCCATCCTTTTTTCTCAATAACTTGCGCGCTACATGGGGAGCATAATCGGCCACGGGGGAAACGTAGTAAAGGCCGCTCACGGCCCTTTCCGCGCTGGCGCGGATCCGATTTTCCCTATCCTGCCAACCCAGCTGCCTCGCCAGGCGTTCGGCGCGCGACACAACCTGATCCAGGCCGGAGTTGGGCGAACGCAGCAAAACAGCGAGAACAAGTGCCTCATCGGCCGTGATTCCGTGTGCTTCTTTCCCGAACAGTCCCCTGGACGCCGCCTTTATGCCCTGTAATTCCCCCCGAAAGGAGACAAGATTCAAGTAGGATTCAAGGATCTGCTGCTTGGTCCAGCCCCTTTTCTCGATCGACCTCGCCGCGCGGATCTGCCTGAGCTTCTGCAGAATAGATCGCCTCCCACCAGCGGGTCCCAGGCGAGAATTGACGAGCGATGAGAGCTGCATGGTAATGGTGCTGGCACCACGGATCTCTCCCGACCAGACATTGCCCCACGCAGCTGCGAACAGCGACATCCAGTCGACCCCACGATGCTGATAAAAGCGGCGGTCTTCGGCTTGGATCACGGCTGTCTGCAAGGCCGGCGAAATCTTGTCGAGTGTAGTCCACTCGAGGCGACGCCCTTCTTCTCTTATGCGAAGCTGGTGCAGCGGGCGGCCGCTTCTGTCGAAAACAATCCCGTCCGAAACCGAGTACTTGTCAATTACCTCCGAATATGAAGGAAGCGGAGGCGGCTCTACCGCCAGCCAGACCGCGCCGGCCAGACCGACGAGTGCCGCCGCGACCAGAACAAGGATTACCCTGTATGTTCTAAGAGACCGCATACTTCCTATCCGCGCTATCCGTGTGATCCGCGCTATCCGCGGGCCCACGCCATATCCCCTCATCTCACACTCACCCTAACGTTCGGAGTCTCCCCGAACATCTCCGGATAGTAGAGCGCTTCGACCCGGGTTGGCGGAAGGCTGAATTCCCCGGCACTGTTTAGCCGCAAGGTATACTCCACCGTCCACTTCCCTTTCGGCACGAACTCGTAATAGGCTCTGAACGCCTCGAACGATCGTTCTTCGAAAGCCGGCCAGACCCAGCCCTGGCGTTCCTCGCCTTCTGTCGAGAGGCTGGAATCGCGGCCGAGGCCGGTTCCCAGAATGGCGGCTCCTGCCGGGATCGGGTCGCTCACAACAACCCAGGTCATATCGCTTTGGGCTTCCAGCTCAAGCCTTACTCGCAAGATATCTCCTCGATTGTATTGGCCTGCCACTTTCTGTTCTATTGGCGTCACCGTCTTGGTGATCTTGTAACCTGTCGAAACCGGCTCCTTCAACGGGATAGCAGCCAGGCTCTGAAGCGTGACCCAGGGTTTCCCCTCGCCGGAGTGCTCGATCACAAGCGGCGCCGTGTCAGTCGGCCAACCCAAGAACATCTGGTCGCCTTGCGCCTTTTTTGTCCAGTCGAGACGTACTGTTTTACTCTCGAGCGTGGCTGAAGTCGTCCCGTTGACCGGTGTCTTCTCGAAAGCGGCGCTGAATTTCTGGAGAGCCAGCACACCCCAAGCATTGGCAGTAGTCAGGTCCCAGTGCCCCCTTTTCTGCCTGCTGAGCGCCCCACGCACCATTCTGGGGATATCGGCAGTCCATTTCCGGAATTCGATGGCAGAGGCAACGAGCCTGACGCAGTTCAGGTCATTGGAAACCATCAACCACCAGAGACAATCGGACTCCTCCGTCGAGAAACTCATGACTGTCCCTTGCAGATTCAGGCGTGAAAGCAGGATCTGCTCGGCCTGTCGGAGCTTATCCACGCGGCCCGGGATGTTTTTAACCCGGTTCAGCACGTTAAACCAGTCTATGACCCCGGAGGTGGGCCAAAGGTTCGGCTCGATTGTGAATGAGGAAAGCATCGCAGGCTCGGCAAGGCCGTATCGGGACAGGGCTTCGATCGCGGCCATCTTCCGCAGCGCAAGATCCGCGGTCGGAAGAGATCCATAACGGATGATTCGGCCCTCTACAAAACCGCGCAGCGCCTGTTGCATCCGTTCCAGGGATGGCCCGATCTCCCATCCGGCTTCGTGTGCCACGGCAAGGACGTAGGCTGTCAGCGAGTCGCTCCCTTCCCGCATCGAGGGAAAGTACTTGAGCAACCCATCCCCGTCCATATAACCGGGCAGTTCTTGCGTGATCTGTCGCCACATCCCCTGGTCTCGCAGGGCGATTGCCCGGGAAACCTTTTGTTCTAGGCAGGTATACGCGTAGCTGCGCATATAACGCCTGAGCGCATCCAGCCCGTTCAGAAGAGTTGGCCGCAGGGCCACGTTAACTCCCCCTCTGCGTGGCAATGCGTCGGCGGGTTTCTCCACCGTTTCTCGCGCCTCTTTATCCAGTTGGAAGATAGTGGCCTGGAAGGGCCGAACTGGAATGGCTTCAATCACGCGCTGAACCACGGCCACTCGATCGGAATACGCGCCGCTCTTCGCGTCCACGATATAGTGGAGGTAATCGACTCCGACCGGAACATCAACCTCCCACACCAACTCCTGCGATTCACCTGGCGCCAGTTCGACTGTTTTTGAGGGGAGCGGACGCCCGATCTCCGCGACCCGAGCGCTCACTTCGGCTTGCAGGCTTTGCTCGGTTGTATTCCTCAGGGTAAAAGTCGACAGCACTTTATCGCCGCCGCGCACCACGGGAGCAAGGCCTGAAAAAAGAGTCAGCTCCTGAATCGAGCGGATAGACGTCGATCCGGATCCGAACAGGTCCGCCCCTCCCGTTGCCACCGCAACGATTCGGAAGCTGGTAATCGAATCGTTAAGCGGGACTTGAACGGTCACCTTTCCGCTCGGTCCGATCGGAATCCGTGCTTTCCAAGCCAGCAGCGTGTCGAACAATTCGCGAGTCGCCTGCCGGCCTCCCCCGCCTCCTGTCGGCAGGGCCTTGAGGCCAAAGTGCCTCTTTCCCACGATATGCATCTGGGCTGTGGCGGTGGCTACGCCCCAACCGCGCCGCCCCATCATGGCCTCCAGGATCTTCCAGGTATCGTTCTCCATCAATTCCAGCAAACCTTCGTCGACAGCCGCCAAGGCAATCTCCGTCCCCTCGGGAAGCGGCTTTCCCGATGCAGTTGCCACCGACACTTTCACCGTGGCTGTCTCGCGCACTCTGTAAACCGGACGGTCGGCCGAGACCTCCACTTTCAACTCGTAGGCTTTCCAGCCCACCTGGATTTCGGCAACGCCGAACTTATAGGCGGGTTTGGCAAGATCGACCAAGGCGGTAGGCTTGGGCGCCGCGACTCGTCCGCGAATGGCCAGCACGGAAATGAATGTGTTCGGTCCGTACGCACCCTTGACCGGGAGTTCGATCACCGGAGATTGCCCAGACAACTCCCGTACGAATACCTCTCCAACCCCTTCCCGTTCCACGCAGACCAGGGCCGTTGCCTTCTCGAAGGGCATCCGAACCTGAAAACGCGCCGTTTCGCCTGGTTCGTACCGCTTTTTCTCGGGGAGCACATCCATTCGATCGTGGTCCTCCATGGAGAACCACCACCGATCACGCCCTCCGGCCCAGAAAGTCGTATGAGCAAACGATTCCCTTCCCAAATCATCAGCGGCTCGTGCCTGCAGAATCATTTCGCCGCTGTGCTCGAGACGGATCGTGCAAATCATGATTCCCTTGCTGTCGGTCACACCATCGCAGGCCGGCCCGATCCGCCTGGTCTCGGAATAGTTCTCGTATGCATAGAAACCGCCCACCAGGCGTTTTCGATGGGAGTAACGAGTTCTCTGATACAGCTCAACCGAGACTGGGCGGTTGGCAAACGGCTTTCCTTCTAGATTCGCCACAGCCACCTGAAAGGTAAGATTTTCATTGACAAGAGCCCATTGCTCGGTCTTCAGTCCGACCACCACGCCGGCCGGCCAGAGAGGAACGCTTGCCGATACGGTCTGAGTTTCGCCGTTCGGATCCCGAAAATCGAGCTCCGCCGACAGCCGGGCTGGATCGGTCATTTTCGGCAAATCTTGGATGGTTGCCCTCGCAGTACCAGACTGATCCAGGGTCAGGTCGATTCTTCTTATCTCGGCTCGTTCCTCCTGCTGCACCTCGCCACTTCGTTGCAATCCCTCCTTGACTCGCCCGTTACCGAAAACGAAACCCTCATCGAAGTCCCCGAAACCAGGAACGATGCCTTCAAGAACGCGATATCTCAGCCGGACGGGCAATCGACTTGCCGCACCTCCGGCCAGGAACTGGACGCCGATATCAACAGGGACTTCGGAAGCCCTGACCAACGGCCTTTCAGGGAATTGAAGCGACGCTTTCAAAAGCGGAACCCGATACTCCTCGACTCGAAAACTGGCTGATTCCCATACCCGCGACCACCCCTGCTGGTTCCGGGCCTCCCGAAAGAGGATCTGGTAATGCCCCAGCTTGGCATCGGCCGGAATCTTCCACTCTGTCTCGGCGTATCCAAAGGCATCCCATTTCAAAGGGAACTCATATTCCTGGTCACTTCCTCCATGCCGTATCACCAGGCTTGTGGGTCTTTCTTTGTCCGGGAACAGGGTGAATCCCTCGGTCAGGTGCTTGCGTAGGATGTGCTTCATGTGCAAGGTTTCGCCCGCTCTCAGCAGAGACCTATCGAGCACTGTGTGCGCGCTAATAAGGGATGAATCGTACTCGGTCGGCAGATTGAAGCGCCAAGGCTCAATCCCTTTATTCCACGAGGTGTGAACAAAGGCCATATCCTCGCCGGCGCGCGCCACTACCATCAGACCGCCGTTGTATTCGCTATATCTTCCGCTCTTCTCGCTCTGGCAGTCAGGAATCTTGTCAGGGGCGGGCAGACCGGTTATCCGGGCAAGGCCTTGGGAATCGGTTTTTCCTTCCCACAATACTTTGCCGCTACAGTCGCAAACCTCTACGGACGCTCCCCCAACCGGGCGCGCCTTGTCCAGGGTAGTCACCCACACCAGCGAGGACTCGATCCCCCATTTGAAGTGGACGCCGAGGTTAGTCACCAGCGCCGCTGTCGAAACGAACATCGGCGTCGATTGTCCGAGCAGGGCGGCGCCCAGGATTTCGCTCTCGAGCTCGATCACGTAAAAACCGGGGTCAGGCAATGGAATGCCGACAACCTCGAACGCCTTCGCACCATGGGGTTTAGGAATCTTGAATGACCTCGTGGCGGCCCCGCTGACGCCGGCAAATATCGAGGTCTCACGGTCCCGGTTGCTCATTCTCTTAAGCCAGAACAGAATCTGTTCAACCTTGTCGGCTGGTACCCTGTGGATAGCGCCCGGCAGAGTCTGAACCGAAAACGGCGAAGGGGTCGCCGCCGGCTCCCCGGTCGCGGGAATGGCCACTTCTCGGGCCTCGATTTCCGGTTCCAAATCACGCAGCGTGACCGGCAGCACCGGGTCGCCTTTCCACTCCAGAATTCCAAAATCAGCTGCGAACTTAGCCAACGGCGGGTAATCATCCGTTCTGACGGTCAGGGGAAAACTCGCTGCATTGCTGAGCGCTCGGGCTGAATCGTCTCGAATATCGTCGGGAATCGAAAGGCGGAACTCAGATTGCGGTGGGAATGGCTCCTTGAATTCCACCCTGTAAACCGTCCGCTCTGAACTCTGTTTTATTCCGCTGTCCGACTCGCTATCCAACGGCGTCCATTTCTGGCCGCCCGGCCCGACAAGCTCGATTTGCCGAGCCTTGCTCCAGCTCACCGGCGCCGAAAAGGACAGGGACATCCGGCCGAGCGGAATGCAGTCGGCAGCCGCGTTAACTCGCGAACAGTGAAACGTAGCGAGAAAAGGGGGGCGGACTTTGAAGGCGAGAGTCTGTCGCTGTTCGGTCTTCACGCCGCTCTCGGTTGCTATCCCTTCCCCCCAAACCAAGTCCACTCGAGCCGAAGGCGGGAATGGCCTCCTGGCCTGAAGCAGGATCACGCGTCTGCCAGGGTCGCCTTGCCGATAGCCGTAGTGGGACTTCAAAATAGTCTCCCTTTCATCGCCCTTGACGATCTTGACGCCTATCCGCTCTTCGATCCCTTCAACCGCAAACCAGGCATTCTGCAGAACCGACTCCTCGACCGGTTCGCCGTCAAGCTCAAGCACGAAAACCTGATCCTCATTGATGCGCTGACTCCCTTCATAGGGATTTGACGAAAGGATCGAGGGGCCCCCGGTCGAGAATGTGAACGGACCGTCGTCCTTGATCGGCTTTCCTGCCAGACTTTTTAATCCAGGACGGAGAGAGAAAGTACATTTGACACCTGCGGGGAGGCTTTCGTCGAAATCAAATACCCAGTGCCGGCTGTCGACCCATCGCTCTTTGCCCGCCGCGCTGCAGGAAATGTCGAAAGGCTGAACCGTTCGCTGCGGATCACCAAAAGGCACCATGGGCTCGGAAAACCGAACCTGAACCTGACGAACCGACTTGACGGTTCCCCGGGGCACAAAACTCTCCACCCGGGCAGCCTGGTTTTCGTCGTTCCCAGGCGCCGGGGCTTGAGTTTCAGTTTGAGAGTGGACCGGGAATACCACCGACCAGACAATCAGGAGAATGAAAAGTATGCGTGGCATAAGATCTCTTCCTTCGACTGCTCTTGATTCTGCAAAACGCGGGCCAACCTCGCAAAAATCCCGGGAATCCAGTTTCGTTCCGCAGTTCTACCGTTTTAACGAGCCAAATTTCTGCAGTTGGTTCCCAGCCTGTGTCTCATTCACCACAGCGACACATCTCAGTTCCTCGGATGGTACTTATCGTAAATTTGCTTTAAGCGTTCCCGAGTGACATGCGTGTAGATCTGAGTCGTAGAGATATCCGCATGCCCAAGCATCAGTTGTACGGCCCTTAAATCAGCTCCGTTTTCCAAGAGGTGCGTGGCAAAACTGTGCCGGATGACGTGAGGTGTCAGGCGCTTGCTGATTGACGCCTGCCGGCCGTACTTGATGATCATCATCCAGAAATACTGGCGAGACATCGGCTTCCCCTGCCTGGTAACGAAGAGAAACGGGCTGTTGGTGTGACGGTGAAGTAGTTTTGGCCGCGCTTCTTCCAGGTAACGACGGATGTAACCTAGTGCCGAGTCTCCAATTGGCACTAAACGCTCTTTGTTCCCCTTGCCTAGAGTTCTCAGGAATCCGACGTGAAGGTTGACTTGTGCCGCCCGCAGCTTCACCAGTTCGCTCACGCGCAACCCGGTGGCGTAAAGGAGCTCGAGCATGGCGCGATCCCGAAGTCCTAACGCGGTGTCTTCTTTGGGTTGCTGCAACAGCGAATCGACTTCTTCGGTTGTCAAGTAGTTCGGCAGACCTCGCCAGGTTCGGGGTGAGTCCAGGTTCTCGGTCGGGTCTTCGCTCACGTGCTGGTCAAGTAGCAGATAGCGGTAAAAAGATCGGAGGCTCACGATCTTTCGCGCCACGGAACGCGCCGAAAGGCGCGAATAAAGGCTCTGGAGGTAGCTTGCCAAATCCGTCCGCTTGACGCTCATCGGATCGAGACCCTGCTCACTCATGAAGCCAAGGTAGTCGAGAATATCGCGCTTGTATGCCTGCAGCGTATTGCGCGAAAGGCCGCGCTCGACCTGCAGGTAGTTCAGATAAGACAGGAAAATACGCTCCTGTTCGGTCATTTCCACAAACGTCGCAAACGAGCGGACGCCATCCGTACTTCCTCTACGTGGAAGAGATGAGCCAGGCTGAAGTAGACCACGATCCCCGCCGCCATACTCCCCCCCAGCGAGATCAGTTCGCCGAAAAGCGTAGTCCCGGTGAGCACTTCCAGCTTAGCATGAAGAAAGTACACACAGCCGCCCATCAGCATCGCGGCCGTCGCTGTTTTGAAAAACGCGGCCCTAACCGCGTATCGCTCGAGCGAACCAAGGTGCCGGCGAAAACCACGCGCCAACAACAAACTGTTCAAAATCACCGATACTGAGGTTCCAAAGGCCAACCCAAGATACTTGTACTCAAGCGGAAGAACCGCCATCAGCGTCAGGTTGACTGCAACATTCACCGCTACTGCCGTAATGCTCACCCGGACGGGAGTCTTCGGATCCTTCAAGGCATAAAAGGTGGGAACAAAAATCTTGACCAGGCTGTAGGCAGTCAGACCCAGTGAATAGCAAATAAGCGCATACGCCGTCCATTGCGTGTCGGCGGCAGTAAATTCACCGTGCTCGAAAAGAAATCGCACGATAGGCCGTGCCAGGACTATCAGTCCGACCGTTGACGGCAGCGCCACCAGACAAGTGAGCTTCAGCGAGTTGGCAACCGTTTCCTTCAGCTCTTCCCATTTGGCATCGGCCGCATAGGCAGATACTTCGCGCAGATTCACAACTCCAACCGCTACGCCGAAGAGGCCAATCGGAAGGTAGATGATCCGAAACGCAAATTCCAACCACGAAAGCGGACCGGTGTAACCGATTTGCGAAGCGAGCTGCGTGTTTATCAGAACGTTCAGTTCCACCGCGCTTATTCCTACTATTGCCGGCGCGATGAGTTTTGCTATCCGCCTCACTCCTTCATGCTGAAAATTTAATCGAACCCGGTACCGATAACCGTGCCGCCAAAGCAGCGGCAACTGAAAGGCAAATTGAAGCATACCACCGACCAGCGCCCCAATAGCCATGGCGTAGATCGGGAGAGTACCCAGACGATCGAATGCCGGGACCAGGAACAGACCTGCCGCAATAACGGCAAGATTAAAGAAGGCCGGCGCCAGCGCAGGAACGAAAAAGTGATTGAGCGTGTTCAGCATACCCATGGCCACTGATGCCAGGGCGACGAACATCAAAAACGGGGAAAGAATCTGAAGAAGAATGGTCGTCAGCTCAAACTTCCCGGGAGTCTCCCGGAAACCTTCCGCCATCACGAAAACAAAGAAACCTGGGAAAAGGAGAAGCAGGAGAGCAAAAAACCCTAGGAGCACCAGCAACGCGTTCACGACTAAATTGCCCAGCAGCCACGCCTCTGCCTTCCCTTTCTTGCGTATATACTCCGTAAAAGTGGGAACAAATGCTGAACTGAGCGCGCCTTCCGCAAACAGGTCGCGCAACAGGTTCGGAATTCGAAAAGCTACCCGCCACGCATCGCTGTAGATGTTGGCGCCGAAGTAATGTGCCATTACCTGCTCGCGCACCAGGCCGAGAATCCGACTGATCAGGACGGCGAAACTTACAGTCCCTGCTGCGCGGGCTGATTGAGCACGACGGGCCATAGAGAAGATTCAGGAGGTTCGGTTACCGATTAAGCCGTCCAGGCGATCAAGCCAGCCTGGCATACGCCGGAACCGCTTAGATCCACTTCTTCCTCTTAAAAAACAAAAACATTCCGAGACCAATGGCCAGCATCAGACCGATCGAGAAAAAATACCCGTATCTCCAGTTGAGTTCGGGCATGAAGCGAAAATTCATCCCATATATGCCGGCCACAACAGTCATGGGGATGCAGATGGTTGAAATGAGAGTCAGTATTTTCATCGTCTCGTTAAGACTGTTCGAGACAGAGGACATGTAGATGTCGAGCAGGCCGGTCAAAAGATCTCGATAGCTGTCGGCGATGTCGGTCATGCGGAAAAGACCGTCATAGGTATCGCGGAAATAAAGACGAGTCGAGGGCCGTATGAAAGCGATCTCGTCACGACTCAGTCGGTTGAAGACTTCTCGCTGCGGGTAAACGATCCGCTTCAAATGCATCAGGTCGCGCTTCAGATCAAGAATCTTGTGAAGCACTTCACGACTCGGACTCGGATCGAAAAGCTCCGCTTCCACCTCTTCAATGCGGTCCTCCAGTTTTTCCAGTTCGGGGAAATAATGATCCACAACCTTATCCAGCATCGCCTGCATAACCACGTCCAGACCGACACTCATGAGGGGAGGATCGGCCAGGATTCGCTGGCGCATGTCGCGAACACTGCGCATCCGGTGATCATGGTGCGTGATAAGGAACTGCTTGCCGAGGAAGACATCGATTTCGGCGG
>DAOTAI010000137.1:0-11364 GCA_035593865.1 Acidobacteriota bacterium | reverse complement strand
GAGAACGGTTCGAGTTCGAACAGAAACTGGGGAGTTTGAATTTTAGCGTACCCTGGGCCTGTGAATAAAAACAGCGATCAGTCATCGACCGCAACCGTTCAGCGATCGGACGGTTCCAACGCACGCATCCTGCCCGAAAGCTGATTGTTGATGGATGATCGCTGTTGCCCGTCGTCCGTCTGAGATATCACCTCCGTCTCCGCCGGTTTCCTGGGGAGTCGACCAACCCAAATTCCACGTATAGGAGACGCCCACTCCAACCCCTGGATCCCAGGACGCCCGTTCCGGAACAAAATCATGCGATCAGCCGGACGCATTTTAGCGACCCAGGGGGCAAAGGCTTCATCGGCGTACCAGTTCCACTGGATGCCACGCAGAATCTTCAGGTCGTCTTCAGGCATCAGCGTCGGCTCAAACCCCATAATGTACCGCCATTGCCCGTGGGGGTTGTCGAAGAACGTGTTGTAAAAAACCTGGGAAACGTCGCTATAAACGATCCCACCCGGTTCCGGCAACATCTCCCGCAAATTTGGGTTTTCCTGCGATAAACGCGGCCTGGTGAGGGATCTTGTCCATCTCCCCCCGATGTCGCTCGTGAGGTTGACAAACAGAAAGCCCCCCCCGACCAGGGCGACAGCGAGGCGTTTGTTGGAAAAAATCGGCAGCTTTCGCTGGGCTACTTCATCCAGTTCTCGCGCGCACCAAGCCAAGGCAGCCACGAGCCCCCAATCGGTCCAGAACCGCATGACGGTAAACCCCAGCAACCAGCCGAGACTCATCAGAATGAATACCGGGTCTCGAACGATTTTCTGGCTGTCCCACTCGCCACGAGCCCAGCGCCACAGCAACACCAGAAGAATGGCTAACGGCAGCGTGCCTTCCCCTGCATAGGATTGAAATTCAGTCACCAACATGTGCTGCAAGGGGCTGTCGAGAAAAGCGCGCTGAGAATGAAGCCACGCTTCCCAAATCAGCAGAATCGGATGCCCTGTCAATGAGGCGCCCAGTAGTATGCCCAGGACAAGAACGACGGCGAGCCGAAGCGCAGCCAGCCATTCACGAGCTAAAGCAAACGCCAGCAGCGGTATCAGAAACAGGTGCGGCATCCCATGAAACCAGGTGCAGAGAGCAACCGCGACCAACAGCAGCACGAGCGTACCAACGGGAAGCCGTTCACTCTTGAGGCGAGGCCAGACCAAGCACAGGGTCAACACGACAGCCATGGTGAATATAAAGGGCCGACCCAGGAATATCCTCCCTACCACAAAAGGATCCGCTGCAATAGCAACATAAACCCAGACCAGGGGCCAGATCTCAGGGCGACGTAGCCAGGGGATCGGAGCAACCAGGAACAGTGTTGCCAAGAGCACAACGGAAAGGACCACAAGGTCTTCCTTGGTGCAGCCGGTCGCCTGGTAAACGGCGCCCAGGAACGAGTGCCATCCCGCGTGCTGATCGTCGAATACCAGAGGGCGCATCACAACTATCTCCGGCCAGCTCTTCTGCGTAACGGCCTTGGCTGCATGTCGCAGGGCATCGTCCGAAGGCATGAAGCCGTAGGAGATGATTTTCAACGAAGTGAGCAGAATCGCGCCAATGACGATGACCAGGACCAGAGATCGAGTAAGCGGGGGCCGGCGATCTTCCATACTCCTCCTTGACTCCGGCAGTGAACACTAGCACATGAGCCTGGACCCCGCAATCGTGCAGATGGTCCTTGATAAATCGAACCTTTTCGCCGCTGGATTCGTACCACACAATCAGACGGAGGAGAACTATGGGCTCATCGGTGTGGGGTTTATTAGCGCTTGGACCAATCCTGCTTTCCGCAGCCTGCGGGCTGGAGTCAATCGCCTGGCAGGGGATTGAAGACCCGGTAGATAGGACTTTTGAGGTAAGTCCCGGGGGACAATTGACGGTGGAATCAGATTTGGGCTCGATTGAGGTGCGAACCTGGAATGAAAACCGTGTTGACGTTCACATTATGAGGGCGGCAAATACTTCCGATCCGGCACGCGCTAATGAGATTCTGAAGGACATCCAGATCGACATGAATCAATCCGCTAACAGCGTCGATGTGCGTGTACGAACGCCGGGCGGGTGGTGGAACCGCGGGAGGAACATGAGGCTGGAGTTTCAAATCACGGTTCCTCAGTCTTTCAATGTGGACCTCCGAACGTCGGGCGGCGGGATTACCGTGACCGATTTGGAGGGAAAGGTAAACAGCCGGACTTCCGGCGGGGGATTGCATTTCGGCCGCATTCAGGGCCCCGTTTTCGGTCGAACCTCTGGAGGAGGCATTGAGCTGCAGGCTTGCACCGGCACAGTGGATGTCGAAACCTCCGGAGGAGGAATCCAAATCGGCGATGTGGACGGGGACGTGACGGCCATGACTTCGGGCGGTCCGATAACCATTCAACGGGCCAGGGGCAATGTGAAAGCGGGAACCTCCGGCGGAGGTATTCGGGTTGACGAAGTGCAGGGGATGCTGGATGCCTCGACCTCGGGTGGAGGAATTACCGCCACGATCTCCGAGCAACCGCAAGGAGACTGCCGTTTAGAGACATCGGGCGGCAGCATAAAGGTACGGCTTGCCGAGAATGTGGCGGTCGATCTTGATGCCAAAACCAGCGGCGGACGGGTCAGGACCGATTTCCCAGTAACCTCGCCAGTCGAGATAAAGAAGGATTCGATACGCGGACCGCTGAACGGCGGAGGACCCGCATTAATACTGCGTACCTCAGGGGGCGGTATCGAGGTAGATAGAATGTGAGCGTTCCCCAAAAACCTGATCCGCATGATCCGCGATCCGCGTGATCCGTGTAATCCGTCCTATTGCGGGCATGCCCACGGACAGGACGGATCACACGGATCACGCGAATCGCGGATCATTGTCCCAATCCCACACTGGCTCCTACCCTACAACTCGTTCCGCATTCCCGGTAACATTGTCTGAAGGTCTTTCTCTTCAAGCAATTCGAAAGAATGCAATGAACCAGCGATTTGAACCGCTTCTCCGTGCTTCCGACGCTAAACAGTTTGTCGCGCTTTTCACGGAATTACAGGAATCGTATGCCAGCATCGATGCCCTGTTGGCCGATCTCGTATCGGCACTCGCTCCATCACTGTACGAGCCAGTCTACGATCACGATCCGCATGGTTTCTACGGTCTGACTTGTGCCGCGATAGTCGAAAGCGCCCTGCCTGAGACCAACCGATGGCGACCCTTCGCTCAACAACTCTGGTCACTGAGGAAACAGAGAAGAAGGATTGCCCCGCCTTTCGATACCTCTCCGGTCCCGGGCAACTTGACACGTGAGGAGCGATGGGACCAGTTCAAGGCATCGTTGCAACAGAACTTTCAGGAATCATTCCGCCTCGCCCGAAGCTTCCTGTGCAGTACGGAAGATCGCGACTATTTTCGCGCACGCTCCTTGATATTCGCCCTGGAAGACCTCGGTCTTGGCGGGCATAAGTTCAATTATCTGGCCCAATCCTGGCTGCTGGCCGAACGTCTCGGTCTCAAGCACGCAGCCGACTCCATTTTCGGGCCAATTCATTTGCTGGCGTATGGCGCTGAGGAAAGATCACCGTCGCATGCGATCACGGAATGGGCAGGATACAGCTCCCGGTTTGAGAACACTATGATCTCGCATTTCATAATGTTCGAAGAGCCGAGGGAAGCTGTCTCTGCAGTCGCACAGTTGACAAGCCGCACCGCGCTTGAGAGTGTCTTTGACACCCTGCTTCTGGCCGCCGCCCAAACACTGGTCTGCGCCGGCCGCAAAAGATGGCTGCCCGCAGTGCGTGCTTTTCATACAGCCTTTCTTTGTCGTGAATGTCTCGCCTGGTTCGATCCGAATGATCGACTTAAGGCGGCCTTGCTTACCGCTATGATCATAAACCGGGCAGCCAGAGACTCGGAGGCAGATCCGAAAGCCCCCGCACTCGACGAGACCATCCAGAAAGTCTGTCCGACTGATCCCTTCAACGTTCTGAAAAGCGTGATCAGCCATAGCGATCCATATGCTTCAGCTACGGCGGTTTATGCGATTCTGGGAATGGACGCGGAACGGCAGCAGGATTTGTTTCAGACCCTGATGGGGCAGGCTCTGAAAAACGACGGTGACATCTGCTGGGGGCACGATATTCTGTTTGTCTATGAGGCCTGGACCACGTATTTGCGCTCCGAGTTGCCGCAACGCGACCTCTTTCCCGCTACGGCCGGCTTTTTCCTCGGCCAGGTACTGAAGAGCTTTGAACTGGCTGCAGAATACAAAGTCTGAGCCGGCGGGCTGATCCATGGGTAATTTCGACCGCATGGGTCAATTCACAGCCTCGAACAGCTTCACGTCGCCCCAGCTCTGCTCAATGTCACCAGACAGAAGTGCTGCAGAAGAGCGAAGCTCGGGCGGACAAAGAAGGTGAAAGAAAACAAAAACCGGCAGATCCATCCTCAAATCGAAATAGCGCAGAACAAATTCGTTTTCGTTTCTCTTCCAGTGTTCCAACAGGTCCAGGAAATTCCTAACCGTCCTGTATTGGTTGACGACCATAACCCTTTCGGCGTCCGTTCGGCCTGCGACAGGATAGCGGGTTAGCAGGGTCGATTGTACCGGTTCCCGGTCGACAAGAGCACGAAGCTCGGGATTATCGATCCAATCGCGCCAGAAGGAGTGGCGAGCATACTTGTCTGGGTCAACCAGCTCGAGCGCCCGAATCAAGGTTTTCCATTTCTGAGATGCCGGGGCTAGTTTCACTTCCTCCAAGCCCTGCGCCGAGAAAAGCGTACCGAGGATCAGCCGGATCCGAGCCGGGAACGAGCTCCTGGCCGGCATCGAGAATTCACGAATTATCCCGCTTTGGAGAGCCATACGTAGAAGACTCCGGAGCCTCTCCTCTCCAACTTCTTCTTCCACGGACCACGTCCAGAAGTCTGTCTGGCTCAATCCCTCTCGATCAGACACTTCTCGGCTGACCAGCTTAAGAAACTGTATGCTGTCCCAGTTATGAGTTGTCTTCTCGAATGATTCCGATTCCTCGATAACGATATCGCCGCTCGGACCAATGGACACGATAGTCTTTCGCTCTCTCTCACGCACGCTTTTCAGCTTCAACCAGTCGAAAAGCCCGAACTGAATCGAGAACGATTTCTTCGTCACGAACTCAAACTTACACTTCGCCTGCAGTCCAGGCGACGGGCTCGGCATTCGGCCTTCGAGCAACTGGCAGTAGCCTGGGCCAAAGTCCGTCGGTGAAATCTGACGCCACGTTGCATCCAGGATGCTTTTTTCCTTCTTCCACTGATTTCTGGAAAGCGCCAGGGTGATCCCCAGCCGTCGCGCCAAAGCCTCCTCGCAGATGCGGTTCAAGTCCGTTACCAGCGGCTCGCTGAGCCCTTCGGAAATAATATGAAGAACGCCGGGATCGGAAAGACCGATTTGTTGAATCCGAACCGGTTTCTTCAGTTGGACTCCCCACGTCACCGACGATGTGGCTTTGCGGGATCGGTCTTTCACGAGGTGAAAGGAGAGTCGTTCCCCCTGTCTTCTCAGCTGGAGAGAAAACTGGCCTTCCTCGCGCGCAACCAGCGATGCGCTCATGCCCGCCACGACGCCGATTTCTTTCTTAACCTTAACGAGCGGGAGGCGGCCAGGGATCGACCACGTCGGGTCGGTGCTCCAGGAAAACTCCGTCTCAACTTGAGCGTGCCCCTCCCAGCGCCAACGAATTACCTCCCGGTCACCGAGATTTTGCACTTCGGTAGGATCAAACGGATTTTTATATCGCTGCCAGGCAGCCTTCAGGGCGGACGCCACCGACACGTCTTCTGAGAAGATCGAAACCCAGGAATGGTAGAGTCTCGTTCCTGCTTTGAGGCCAAGCAGGAAAGGGAGTCCGTTTTCGGCGCTAACGGACGCATCCGCCCTTGCCTCTATGTCCCACTGAACGGCAAAGCACCCCGATGGAACCCGGAAGTTGCCGAGGAAGGCGTTACCGGCAAACAGCAAAAGCCCTCGAATGTCGCCTTGGGGCGTTACTCTCCACCGCAAGCTCCGACCCGCTTCGCCGACCACCGGATGACGCACTCTGAAGGAGAAGTCCCAAGGCTCATGTTGCTTGATGAGACTCAGCGGAAAGACATCGAGCGCGCCCCTAAAGGGGCCTTCACTCACTTGGACTTCCAGTTTGGATCCCTCGAGGAACCGGGAATAACCGCCTTCAAGCCGCCACTTCAAGGTGGGGCGAGCCATGAAGCGAAGGTTACATCGAAGCTGCGGATCTGACAAGGAAATTGAGCGGCGGGGAGGATAAGGGGCAGAGGAGTAGGGGGTAAAGGGGTAAAGGGGTGAAAGTCAAAAAGGGGTGGAGGGAAAAAAGAAGGAGAAGGGCGAAGAGTAAGGCGTTTGCCGTGATGCAGAACTGAGGAGGAGGGACGCTACTTGGTTGAGCTTATTTGGCCTCTGTCCCCAGCTCGTTGAGGCTGGTCGGCTGTACTTCCGAGGCAAGCGTCAGGCAGGTATGCCGGACCTTGGAAAAGACTTTTTCGAAATCAGCGTAGCTGGCGGCTTTCTCTCGTGCTTGCAGCCCGACCGACTGGCAGAGGCCAGGCTGCTCGATCAGTCGAGCCAGCTTGATAGCAAGCTCAGCGTCGCTTCCATTTTCGAAGAGGAATCCAGAAACCGGTTCTTCTATCACGTCGACGGCACCGCCGACTCTTGACGCAATAACCGCCAGACCAAAAGCCATGGCCTCCATTAGCGCGTTTGAGAGTCCTTCAGTGGCAGAAGGAAGCACGAAAACATCGGCGGCGTGATAGAAATCCTCGACGTCACGCCGCTCGCCCAAAAGAAACACCGATTTCCCCAGCCCCAGCCGCTCGATGAGAGTATCAAGCGCGGCGTACTCGGGGCCTCCACCAACAACCAGAAACCTGGCTTGAGATCGGGCCGAGTCGGAGAGCCGTGCCCAGGCTCGAATCGCCAGATCCACTCGTTTGAGCGCCTCCAGACGACCCACGTAAAGAAAGACAGTGGTGTTTGCAGGCAGATCCAGCTTATTGCGCGCAGCCTGTTTCTGTTCCGGAGTGGCGACCTGGCAGGACGTCATATCCACTCCATTGGGGATGCGCACGACCCGCCCCGGGTGAATACCGAGATCAAGCATCAACTGTTCGACCTCGCCGTTCACCACTACAATTCGATCAGCCAGCCTCAGGAGCGGCAAGAAAGACCACCTCCTGAGTGGCGACGACAGCAAGGCCTCGTATGGAGCACGCCCGGTCCTCATTTTGATCACCGCACGTCCCCCGCATAGCCGGCGAGCAACCACCGCGATCCAGCCCGCCGCTCCAATGTCGTGCGCATAGAAGATGCTTCGACGGCCATGCCGAAGGAGGTGGCAGAGCCCCAGGAGCAGGTAAAGAGCAGACCCGACCCTGGTGCCTCCGCGGCTGCAGACCCGGTGGATCGGTACTCCCCGGTAAGAGTCGCGCCTGGAAAGGCCTGCTGGGTGGGCATAACTGTGGCGTCGGGCTAAAACCCGCACCTCCCGTTTATCTTCAAGGAGGGAGCGCGAGAGCATGTCGACCTGCGTTTGAGCCCCTCCCACCACGGGGTAATAGGTCGGAATAATCATCCAGACGCGAAGTGGGTTACTCAAGGAAGCCTCGGTCGGGAATTTTCGCGGTAGATGCTTACGAGTTTTTTCATCGCCCCTTCCAGCGAATAATGCTCGCAGACTTTCCGGAAGGCAGCTTCGCTCAACTTTTCACGGAGCTCGCTTGAAGTGATCAGGGTGACCAATCCTTCTGCCAGCGCTGCTGGATCCCCAGGGGAAACCAGCCAACCGTGGATTCCCTGCTCTACCAGTTGCGGGATACCGCCAACTGCCGTGGCGAGCACGGGAGTACGGGCCGCCATCGCCTCCAACAGGATCATCGGGAGCCCCTCCCAGCGCGAAGGAAGCACGACCAAGTCAGCAACTCTTAAGAGGAGCGGGATGTCCTCTCTCACTCCCAAAAAGGACACTTTGTTTCTCACACCCGCGCGGGTTGCGAATTCTTCCAGTTCTCTGCGCTGAGGTCCGTCTCCGGCGATCAAGAACCGGGTGGGGGGCAGCCCCCCGGACAATGAGGCGATTGCCTGCAGCAACACGTCAAGGCCCTTGACCGGAGCCAGCCGGCCGGCGAAAAGAACCGTCCGGTCCCGAGACTCAAGACCTAGCTCCTGCCGAACCCTCTCCACTTGTTCTTCGGGGAAATGAAAGCGAGCCGGATCCACGGCATTCTGTAAAACCCGGACTTTGTCAGTTATCGCCGGCAGCCACTGTATCAGTGCCTCCCTCACCTCCCCGGTTACCGCGAGAACCTGCGCATACTGGCGGTAAATCACCCTGTCGAGCAGCTTGAAAACGCGCCAGCGGCGTCGCCGGTTGTAACAACTATGTTCCGAAAAGAGATAACACGGTCCCGGGGCAAACCTGGAAGCAGCAGCCACGAACAGGCTGGCGGGAAAAAGATGCACGTGGACAATGTCATAATCTCCGGCCCGGATCAATCGCACCAAGGGCGAGATCACACGAAGATCGTACTTTCGCCGCATTCGATAGTGTTGAATACCCGGATCGCGAGCCAGGTCCCAAATTCTGATTCTCTGGCGCTCCAGCCGTTCGGCAAGAAAGCCGTTGGTGTAGATCGTGCACACCTCGACGTGATGGCCTGCGCCGTGAAGCTGACTAGCCCACGCCGAGACGAGCGATTCCGCTCCACCAGGCAGCAGGCTATTGATGACGTAAAGGATGCGGAGACAGTCGTGGGCAACAGCCTTTTCAGCGGTCGCTTCTTGATTGTGGTCGAGGGAAAGCGAAACCGAATGGGGCATTTTCAGGCTCGCAACTTAGCCATCCATCTGAGTCTTTCGTAATTTCTACGCACAAATGACCAGGTTTTGAGCCGGAAAACCAGTTTGGAGTTGGGCCGGTAGATGCTGATTCGCCTGAGTGTGTAGCGCGAGAAAGGGATTCCTGGTCGAGGGGGGGTAACCACGGCCGTGCGATATCCAGCTCGTTCCACCATCCCGATCAGTCGGGCGTCGAGGTCACCGCGCGGGTAACAGAAAGAGGAGACCTCGCACCCCAGCCGAGCCTCGAGTTCTTGTCGAGAACGGTGAACCTCTTCCCAACGCTGCCTATCTGAAAGGACCGTCAACCGGGGTGGATGAGTACAGGTGTGGGAGCCAAACTCAATACCGTGTTCTTTCATCTCGGCGATTTGGCTCCAGTTTAACGGGTAATACCAGGACTCTTGCCCAGGCGCCTGGATCTTCGAGGTATCCCACCAGAAGACATGTTTCTGCCCGACGTAGTCGGAGACCAGAAAGACCGTGGCGACGAAACCGTAGCGCTTCAAGATGGGAAAAGCCACGGTGTAGTTGTCGGCGTAGCCATCGTCGAAGGTAATCACGACAGTTTGCTCGCCGCGCTCGGCCAGGCCCTTGGCAAAGTCGGCGAGTGTTGACGAGCGGTATCTTTTGCGATGGAGCCAAGCTATTTGGCGTTCGAAATCGCTGGCCTTTACCGCCAACCCGTCCTCACGGTTATCGTTAATACTGTGATACCCCAGGATAAGGGGCCAATGTGTTTCGTTAGTCATCTGTATGCCCACCACTAAGGAGAATGGGCAAGGTGTTCTGGGATCGAAGGCTGCTTGGGGCTATCCTTGGGGGGAGAGCGGCCCCGCGAGGAAGAGCAATATCATGATCATCAGACCTACTGCGTAAGTCGGCCGGTCTTTGAAGGAAAACAGGATAGGGTCGTAAGTCATCTCACCTCTTCCAGCCAGGAGCCACATCCGGCTGGTCCAATACAGCAGGAGGGGGATTACCAGCCATAGAAACCGCGGATAACTGTAATGGATCTTCACGGCGTCGCTGTTAATGTAGAGCGCAAAAACCAGCACGGCCAGGTAGCCAGCGGCTCCGCCGAGCATCGCAACCGCCTCGGTGTCGCTTAATCGATATCCTCGACCATTGCTAGCGGCCGGTGATGCCGTCTCATCCGAACGGAGTTCCGCGTACCGCTTGAGCAGCGCCAAGCTGAGGAACACGAACATCGAGAAAGTCAGGAGCCATTCGGATACGGGTATGCCGGTTGCCAGCTCACCGCCGAACACTCTCGTGGTATAAAGCCCGGCCAAGACAAGCACATCCAGCACTGGGTACCGCTTAAGGCCGAGAGAGTAGCTGAAGGTGAGAAGAATATAAAAACCGACCAGGGCCGTAAAACCCGGCGAAACCAGGGCTGAAGTGGCCAAGCTGGCGGCGAAGAGAACGGTTGCCAGCCAAATTGCGGCCAAGGGAGAAAGATCGCCCGCGGCAAGGGGCCGTGTTTTCTTCTCGGGGTGTGCGCGGTCTGCCGCGAGATCCGTCAGGTCGTTCACGGTATACACCGCCGAGGCACAGAGGCTGAAACTGACGAAAGCCAGGAGCGCCTGGCCCACAGCCCAAGGATCAAAAACCCGATGAGCGCCGATCAAGGGGAGGAAAATGAGGGTGTTTTTGACCCATTGATATACCCGCATCTGCCTGATTAGGTGAACCAACAGGTGCCGCTCTTGCGAGAAGACGCGCACCACTGGCGCAATGCGCTCCACAGTCTTCATGAGTCTGGCCGAGGATCCGACCACGATCGCCCCGGCCGAACCTCTCCAGACTGCCAGGTCCCTGGTAGAATCCCCAGCGTACTCAAAACCTTTTGGACCAAACTGCTGAGTAAGCTCGCGGAGCTTCTGATCCCCAGCAAGATTGGTGAAGCGATCACTGGCGAAGTAGCCTTTGAAAAGCGGGATGTCGGCAAGGATCTGTTCCGCGACCCGGCGATTAGCAGCCGTTGCCAAAAAGATGGAGCGCCCGTTGGCCGCCTCTTCCTGGAGATATTCAAGCAGTGGCTGTCTGATCGGCAAGGACGAAGTAGGCAATTGCACGTGAAGAGACAGCTGTTCCTTGAAGAAAGCCTTTCCCCGGAACAACCAGGCAATCAGGTGGAAGATTTTGCCCGGCTGCCGCTTCAGAAAGACAAGCAGCAGCTCAAAAAGAGTGTCAGTGTGAAGCAGAGTCCCATCGAGGTCAACGCAAAGGGGAGGTTTCTTGGCTTGAGACTCGGCTCGTGGGTGCGGGGTGAGGTTAATCGGGGTTGACATAGAGTAAAGCGGGGACCGGACGGTCGCGGACAACCGGTTAGTGCTCAGTTGTCGATGATCGCTTGCGAATACTTATTTGACCCAGGTAACCGTCTACGGTAAGCCAATCGTTCTCGGCCACCCGGCGGGTCAATCCCGGGACGTTGAAAACAGCCGGAATCCCGTAC
>DAOTAI010000647.1:0-1805 GCA_035593865.1 Acidobacteriota bacterium | reverse complement strand
GTTCTGAATGGGTAGGAGTGTCGATGCCGTAGTAGCAAGGTCCAATCGTAGGAGGGGAGCTGATGCGAAGGTGGATCTCGCGGGCGCCCGCGGCCCGTACCATCTGAACGATCTTTCGGCTGGTCGTGCCCCGCACAATGGAATCGTCGATCAGGATGACGCGTTTGTCGGCCAGACTCTGTCGCACCGGGTTCAGTTTGACCTTGACTCCGAAGTGGCGGATGGATTGCCTGGGCTCGATAAACGTCCGCCCTACGTAATGGTTACGGATTAAGGCCATATCGAAGGGTATGCCGGATTCTTGGGCATAGCCCAGTGCCGCCGGAACTCCCGAGTCCGGTACCGGCACTACCACGTCGGCTTCAATCGGGTGCTCGCGCGCCAGTTGTCGGCCCATTTCGCAACGGCTCAGTTGCACGCTTCGCTCAAAGACGAGACTGTCCGGACGGCTGAAGTAAACGTGTTCGAAGATGCAATAGGCGCGCCGCGGCGCAGTAGCGATCGTCGACTCGAAACAGTCCCCGTTCTCGATCCGGAGGAGCTCGCCGGGGCGGATCTCACGAACATATTGGGCCGCGATAAGGTCAAAGGCGCAGGTCTCCGAAGCGACCACCCAGGCGTCGTTGAATTGTCCCAGGCACAACGGGCGTACACCGTATGGATCTCTGGCCACATAGAGAGCCCGCGGAGTAAGCAACACCAGCGAGTAGGCTCCTCGGACCTCTCTCAGGGTTTCGATCAAAGCCTTCTGCAGATCCGGAGTCCGTGATCGGGCGAGTAAATGCAGGATCACCTCAGTATCGGATGTCGACTGGAAAATCGCTCCTTCTCTCTCCAGCAGGCGGCGTAAGTTGGAAGCATTCACCAAGTTTCCGTTGTGGGCGACGGCTGTCGGACCCCGCCAGGATTCGGTGAGAATCGGCTGGGCGTTAACCGCTCCAGTCGATCCGGTGGTGGAATACCGAACATGGCCGATTGCCATATGACCCGGGAGACCTCGCAGTGTTTCCTTGTCGAACACGTCGGCCACGTAACCTACGCCCCGAGCCCGGTAGAGACGTTCACCGTCACTCGACACGATCCCAGCCGATTCCTGGCCTCGATGCTGGAGCCCGTACAGACCTAGATAAGTCAAACTGGCCGCCTCGGGATGTCCCACGATGGCGAAAACACCGCACTCATCGCGAAAATGGTCGTCGGAGTGATCATCAGGAAATAGGAATACTTCAGGCTCTTCCATAGTCGATTTCCTCGTTTGAAGAACTTCAGGAAAGTGGGTAATTACGGACCGGATTATCCGGGTTGGATGAAGCACCCCTCCGCCGCAGCTGAGATTCTTCTACCCTTGCGCAATTCAAGCCCCTATTATACCGCCGGTCTCTGACGTCCGTGCCGCGTTGAGCTTGCGGAGCTCGGCACCCGCTGTTATGATCCCACGCGCTTGCAATCCTAGGCGAATCAGGAGAATCATGCGGGCGAATTGCCTCGGGAGGAACTGCTTATGGCCGACGTCGACAACACCCAACAGGCGAAACTCTTTTACCCGGATGTGCCTTACACCAGCAAGGCTTTCTTCCTGAAAGGGAACAACCACTGCGGTTGGGGGATGCAGAACCGCTTCTCTCACATATTCAACCCGACCACCGGCCGAACTGTGATGTTGGCGATAGACCACGGCTACTTCATGGGGCCTACGACGGGATTGGAGCGAGTCGATTTGAACATCGTTCCCCTCTTGCCCTATTGCGATGCGTTGATGCTGACGAGAGGGATTCTGCGGGCGGTGATTCCTCCGACCTTTCAGG
>DAOTAI010000136.1:0-11378 GCA_035593865.1 Acidobacteriota bacterium | reverse complement strand
GTAAATGCGATGGAATTCCTTAATCTCCTGGGCAGACTGAGCGGGGCGGGTTTCAAGTCCGGCGTTGCCGGCCCGCACAATGTTCTTTCGGCAGGAGTGTGCGAAAGAGTATTTCCAGATCTCATCCTCCGACCAGCTCAGGTCTACGTAGACGATTTCGCGATTCGGAATCAGACCCCACCGGCTGAACTGGTAGGGAGACTGCCTCCAGGGGTGAAGATGAGCAAATTCGGCCACGATTCCTTGTTGAACGCAATAGGCGCTGAAGGCCTGCCGAAAAGACTTCGATGATTCTCCGATCGGTCCCGTGAAAATCGGCCCGGTGAAGCTGGGACTTACGATGTCCCACTTGGAGCGCGAGCTCATGCCGGCGAATGGAAGCTCGGACAGAGGACGCAAGAAGATAGGATAGACAATTCGGCTCTCACCCTGCTCGTGGACGAACAGTTGAGCCGCATAGCCGTAATGCTGCTCGGCCAGGGAGGCGAATTCGACGCTTCCAAAGACGCTGGTTTCAGCAGGCAGCAACGACTTCCACGCTTTCCGGTCTGCAGTCGATAAGACACGTACTTGATAACTGGTCATGAGTGGATGTCTATGAAGGTCGATGATGTCGCCGATCGGCAACCTCTCTTGTCACTCGGCTGCTTTTCGTTCCTTGTCCAGGTCCGGGAGGGTGAGACTGGGAACTGCCTGCACATTTGCCCTGCGGATGACGTTCAAAGCGGTCAACAGGAGAATGCGCGCATCGAGCGAGGCTGACAGCTGTTCCACGTATTGGACGTCAGCGGCAAACCGTTCGTCCCATCCAAGATTGTTGCGACCGCTGATCTGAGCCAGGCCTGTGATACCCGGGAGCACCTGGAACCGCTTCCTCTCTTCCGGGCGGAAGTAAGGCGTGTACCGCGGGAGAAGCGGCCGCGGACCTACCAGGCTCATTTCTCCCCGAAGGACATTCCAGAGCTCAGGTAACTCGTCAAGACTGGTGCTGCGGAGAAAGCGCCCCAATGCTGTTACTCTTTGCTCGTCGGGCAGCAGTCTTCCCTGAGAATCTCGCGCATCCGTCATCGTCCTGAATTTGCGAAGGATGAAAATGCGGCCCTCTCTTCCAGGCCGTTGCTGGGCGAAAAGTACGGGCCATCCCATCGAAGCCCAGACAAGCAGGGAAAGCGCCAGGAAAACCGGCGACAGGATAACCAGGAGCAACGCGGCTGTCAGGAAATCAAAACAGCGTTTTCCGTATCTGCGGTAGAACATCAGGCAAACAGGCGCTTATAAATATTCCAGGCTACGGAGCCTTTCCTCCAGATCCTCTTCATCCCTCATTCTCGGCCGAGGTGCTGAGGGGGGCTTGACCGACCCTTCCGGCATCTTACCGATCGCCAGCATCGGAATGTCTTTGTAGCTGGGGTTTCTGATCCCGGCCAGGCCGGATGACGAGAACACGACGCCTGGTACGCGATCAGGAGCAAAGCAATGGTCTGCCCCCCAATGCGCTCGATTCGGTTCGATATCGACTGGTTCCCAACGACCGAGCCCGGTCTCCGCAGATGCTCGATAGCCTGGATTAAAACCAATAACCAAATCGGGACTACTTGGGCTGTATGTCCCCTGGAAGGCTCCCTGCCTGTCCCAGACGCGACTGACCACTTTTCGTCCGTCTGGTCCTTGCCATCGCAGTAGAGCTTGAGTGAGCTGCCGCACAAGCTGGTCCTTTTCAGAAGGCAGCACGACTCCGTCTCGCTCTCGACCGGCCAGGTTCAAGTACAGACTGTTCAGCCCAACTGCGTAACTCCTGGTCCAGTTCCAGTTCACTTGCGACAGGTCACCAGCTTCCAGGTCAGCGGACGGAACCAGGTACCCCCCTTCCAAGAGCCACCGATTCAAGTGGACCTTATAGTCGAAACTGGAAAAACCATGGCTGGATACCACCAGGAGATTGGCTTTTCGACCCGTCCTTGTGCTTTGGTCCAGCCTCGATTGGATTTCACCTAAAAGTGCGTCAAGTTTCAGATACCAGTTCTCGACGACGTCCGGACGGTCTCTCCAAAACATGTGCTGAACCCGATCGAGCGTGTCGAGGACGGCACCAATCAACCCTTCTTCAAAACTTTCGAGCTGATGCAAGAGTATCCTTCGCCGCTCCTCAAAGATGAGATCGCAGAGGTCAAGAAACTGGCCATCAGTGATGCATCCCTCTTCCAGGCCAGTTGCTTCATGCGGCCAGCCAAGGGTCAGAAAAGGTCCGCAAGTCTTCCAAGTTTCTTTCAGAAAGCTGCGCGGAGTGCCATACGGAAACGGCGATCGTAGCGGATGCTGTTGCAACGGGAGAAAATAAAGCTTCAACACGGGGCTGGTTTGCGAGAGGATGACGCGGGTCAGAGCTGGCAGAGTTAACCAGCGCCCCAGCTTGAACGGAATTTGGATAATCGCGCTCCAGACCCCTTCCTGCAGATCGACCGTGACTGGTCCGACAGTCAACCTCGCAGATCGGTCGCCGGTCTTCTCGAGTCTTAGCGGAAGCACGCACTCCGCTTGTCCGTTCCTCGTTTGCCGCCGCGGACCTACGAACTCCGCCTTGAAAACGTGCTTCGCCACCGGCTGTAATTTCACGACCTTCGTCTCCCGTTTACTCTCTGACGAGTCTTCGTCGCAGTAGATCACGCCAACTCCTGGGTGGCCGTTGATATCGGGCGTCCCCAACCCCGGAATGGACCGAACGGGCGAATGCCGGCGGGCCGGAAACAGAGCCGGCCACCACAGTGCTGTTGCTGGAAAACCTTGGCGGATCGCCTCGTCAAAAATGGTGCAGGAACAGAACGGCGCGACAAACTCCAACTGATTCAGCCAGTTTCGCCTGGTTGGCAACAGCGATAGAACGGGCGTGTAACTTCCCGGCTCGCGGTGCACGGAATCGAAGATACCGTGCCCTCCCGGGTTCAAGCCGGTGGCAATGCTGGTCCATGAAACCTCGCTTTGAGCCGGGTTAGCGACCGAAAGCACCGAGTAACAGTCGGTCTCGGCCAGGCGCACGAGATTTCTCAGCTTTCCCCGCTGAGCCAAGGTCTCGAAAAAGCCGGGATCGAAACTGTCGAATCCGAGGAGGAGCGTTCGCATTTCTCGCCTTTCTCCTTAGTCGGAAATCAGTCGCCGGGTAATCAGAAACCAGAAACGCCTCGCCTTGCTCAGTGCTTTCCGCGCGTGAGTGGCAAAGAAAAGGAGCAGGCCCGAAAGGAAAGCAAAGAGAAGACCGAGGAAATAAAAGAGCATCCCTCCTGAGTTGGGATCTACGTACCCCGCAAAGACCAGGAGAGAACTTATATCGAGGGGAAGGCTATCAGGGAGTGTCAGCGGAGCAAGCAGCCAGGCCGTCATTTGACTTTTTCCCCCCAAACGCCGTTGACTCCTGGGATCGTTCTCCGGACAGAGTTATCCCGTGGAGCACGTACGTCTGAAAAAGCCGAAATTTTGGGGTAAAATAGTGCCGCCCGCGATTCAGGCGAAGAATGATGGAGACGAATGAGAACTAACGGTTAGCAACGAAGATCAAGAGAAATTAAGCCTGGTGTAAAACCACTTGCTAACCGGATGAGCTTCGCCCCCGTCACTTACAGCCGGGCAGCGAGATATGGAAGCAGCCTGGCGACTGCTCTTGACTTCTCGTTTGTGGGTTGAAGCGAACTTGCTACATTGTGCAAGATTGGTCATCACAATGCCTACCAACGGTTTTTGTTATTTACGGCACTGAGTTAGCAGTAGGTGTCTTTTCTTTGGGAACTGAGTCGCCCCGGCTTCCACGCACTAACGGCCAGAAAAACCTTTCGCCCACAGCAAGATAGAAACTGAGCAGAATAACCAACAATCGAGGTGTGTAAGCCGGGCTTCGGAGTCGATAGAATAAGCGTGGATGCGTCTAATCTTCCGCAGGCTCGAAGCCAACCAGGTGAATCAGCTCGTCGCTTTGCACCGGCTCGCCTTCCCTCCCGAGGAAGTGAGAACAACAATCTTTGGTTCTTATGGCGTCGCGTCTTACCTCGCGATGTTGATTACGTGTCCCCGTCCGTTCAACAAACACAGCCTCTGGGGCGCATGGGACGGAAACCAGCTGGTCGGCTACGCCCATTTCAAGATTCGAGGTGGATCGTGTCACCTGAACCAGATCGCGGTTAACCCGGAATACCGGCAGTGCGGCATAGGTAGTACTCTATTCAGGCACTTTATCGAAGGGGGACAACAACAGGGTTGCGTTCAATTCACGCTCGATGTCCACGCCAATAACCTGGACGTCATCTCGTGGTACAAGCGCCAAGGTTTCAATACCACGGGAACTACTTTTATCTACGAGAAGCGGCTTCAGAAGGCCGATAGGTCGGCCGTGCCTGCTGACTGGATCGAGCTGGTCGACTGGCATGAGTCAGAATCAGTCCACAAGGCCTACGGGTTCTCAAAAATCACGCTCGCAACCGCGGAAACGAGCTGGACGGTCGGTCGGCTTGCCGACCTGTTTTTCACTGCTCGGACGCCTCTCCCCCCAGCGATCGAGTGTGCCTTGCACGACATTGACTGCAACCGGTTACTTCTTTTCAACTCGTCGCACAGCATTCCCGATCCCAACGTTAACCAGGTAGCGATTAAGCATCGAATGACCAGGCACTGATCAGTCGGCCCTACAGGAATCTCCCCGCAAAATAGACGTAAACGAAACCAGCTACCCCTCTGTCCTTTCCCCTTTACCCCTGTATCCCTTTACCCTTGCATTTTCTTCCCTTTGTCACCGGCGGCCGCCTCGACTACAATACGCCGCGTCAAAGCGGGCTTTGCAATTTGCACACCGATTGTTCGCGGATGTGCCAAGAGGAAGCTAATGAATACACAGAGTATCAGTCGGCCAGAAGCGGATGAAAATGACAAGGCAAAGACGCCGTCGCGTGTACAGGAATCGGGGATGACGCCTTTAAGGTTGGCAGAGTCTTGCCTGCCTCTGGGCTTCGTTTTCGCGGTGTTCGGGATACTGACTGCCTGGAGCTGGCGGAAATGGCCCGATCTGATGATCGATTTTGGCAACCAGCTTTACATACCCTGGCAAATGGCCGCTGGTAAAGTCTTATATCGGGACCTCATGTATGTAACCGGGGGACCCCTGAGTCAGCATCTGCATGCCGTGCTTTTCACGCTATTCGAAGCGTCGCTTACCGTATTGGTGGTGTTCAACCTCTGTATCCTGGCCTGCTTTGTTGTTCTTCTCTATCGGCTTTTCCTGGGTGTGGCGGATCGATGGACCGCGGCTGCGGTTTGTCTCGTGACCTTGTCCGTATTCTCTTTCTCGCAGTATGTCGGTATCGGCAACTACACCTACGTGTGTTCCTACTCCTACGAGACTTTCCATGGCCTTGTGCTGTCAGTGATCGCGATCGGCTGCCTGTCTCGCTGGCTGCGGCAGCTCAGTCACCGTTGGGCTTTTGCTGGCGGAGTGTGTGGCGGCGCAGTCCTGTTGACGAAGCCTGATCTATACCTTGCCATCATCATGACGTTGGTGATGGCCGTCGCTATGTATTGGCGTGTTTCTGCATCTCGTTTTCGCGAGCTTGCGAAACCAATGTCGCTCCTGATGGCCGGCCACGCGGTTCCGGTAACGCTGTTATTGGTTTATTACTGCCTAGTATGGAACTTTCATGGAGGGTTGCGGGCAGCCGCGGCAGCCTGGTTTCCTGTATTCAGGACATCTATGGCTCAGAGCCCCTTCTATCGATGGTGCTTAGGCTTGGACCAGCCGCTCCAGAATCTTTCCTATATGCTGTGGTATTTCGCTGTCTTCTGTCTTGTCGTTGTCTATCTCACTGTCTTTTCACGCCATTTTCTAGTTGATGGAAAAAGTCGGTGGATCGTCCCACCCCTCACGATAGTCCTCCTGGTACTGATTTATCTGGCCATCAGCCGTGTTCCCTGGCAGTCGTCTGGCAAGCCTCTGCCCTTACTCATGTCAGCCGGATGCGGTTTTGCAGTTTGGAAGTGGTGGAAACTGCGAGGGCCGGCCAGGCAAACGATGATAATGCCCGTGCTGTGGTCTGTGTTCGCACTGTTGCTGTTGGGGAAAATGGGCCTGAATCCACGGGTCTCGCACTACGGGTTTTATCTGGCAATGCCAGCGGCAGTCTTTGTTGTTTTCAGCCTCTTATATGGATGATTCCTTTGGAATTGCGACGCTTTGGCTCGAATCCGGTCGTTTTTCGCCTGCTTGTCGCCATCTTTCTTGGCATTGGCGTATTCCAGCTCCTGAGAGTGTCGAATTTTTACTATCAGGCCAAGAATTACACTGTGGGGGAAGGGGGGGATCGCATTGTCGCTTATGATCCCAGACTCGTTGCGGCCAGCGAAGGCGTGGAACTGACAGTCCGCTGGCTCAAGGAGAACAGCCCTGCTACCAGCACAGTCGCGGTGCTTCCTGAGGGTGTTCTCATCAATTACCTGGCACGCCGGGCTAACCCCACCCCTTTTCCGGTTCTTCCGCCGCCGGAATTCCAAGCGCACGGTGAATCCCGGGTGATGGCCGCGTTTGTCCGAAACCCACCGGATTACATCGTTCTCGTTCATCGGGACAGCGCCGAGTTCGGCCTGAATTATTTCGGCCAGGAGCCTGGTTACGGGATGGAGACGATGAAGTGGATTCAAGCGAACTACTCACCCGTCTGGCAGTATGGCGCAGAACCGCTCACAACCGAACGGTTTGGAATCCGGATTCTGGCCAGGTCCGCCGCAGGAAAATCCTCCTGACTGCCACGGTACTGAGGCGAAGACGGACTCTCGGGATTTGGGGAGACTTGGTTCTTTTTTTCACGAATCCATTGGACGCCCAACAGACTTTCTGAAAGCCAGCAAGACCAGGGTCATGCCTGCCAATACCATGGCCGTCTCGATTGCGAGCACAGGCAGGACCGGGTATCCATCCTTGATCAGGTGAATTGGCCAGAAATCCAGCGTGTCGCACCAAAACGGAAAACTGTGCGTCCTAGAGCGCTCCGAAGCTTCACGCATGGATTCAGGACGAAGTGCGAGTATCGGTCCGGCGGCCAAGATCTCCCGCAACTTCTCCTTATGCGCCGGAAACGGAGAGAAAAGGAGATTGTAACGATCCGGAGAATCGTAATAAATCGCCCGGCTGGCCCACCTGGGAACCAGGCTCTCATAGGCGATCAGACCCGAATAGTTCACAACCACGCCCATCGTCTGTACGGCAAGACCGAGAATAACCAGGGCTGTTGTGGCGACGTTTAATCTTCGGGAAATACCAAGTCCCCACAAAAATCCTGCGGGGAGCAGAAGGATCGGGAGAATTCCCACGAAGAACCTTGGGCCCCAGCAAACGCCTCCCTCGGGCTGAATCCACAGACTATGCAAAATCAGGTTTGCCAAGAATACCCAGGCGATCGCTCCCGCGATGAGCCGTTCTTTGTTCCACATTAGCCTCCACCCTATCGCACTCAGGATAAGTAGAGGGTTGAATAACCAGATCGCCTTCCCGGGACTCAACAGGAAGATTGCCAATCCGTTCCATATGGGATTTGTGAAGCCTTGCGCGCGACCACTCGGAAAGGGAGGGTAGCCGAGATTGCTTATATCGCCAAATCGATAATAGTTGAAGAATACCACTAATGCTGTACCGACCAGGCTGATTGCTATTACTACGACAACTCGACCAGCCGTGCGCCATCGGCGGACACCCGAATCCGCTACGTTTTCCATTGCCTTCAGAGCCGCCTGTCGCCACGCCAACAGCCACAATCCCGGCAAGAGAACCACTGCAGGCGGCCGGATCGTCACGGCAAAGGCGAGGGCTGCACCACCCGCGAGAGCAAACAGAAACCACCGGGAATTCAGCCGTCCGAAGCAGAACCAGGCAACCGTCAGGCTCAACGCCAAGGCTGGCTCAGAAAACAGCGAGCGGGCGTAAGGAAACGCCAGGGTGCTGAAAAGCGACGCGAGCGTGAAAAGCAAAGCACGCCGGGTTAACACCCCGCCATCGACCAGAATGACGAAGAACAGCATCCAAGTCAGGCTCGTGGTAAAAGCGTGGACGAAGGAAAATGTGAAAACCGGGGCCCACGGTTTCTGCAAGAATCCCTGGACGCCTTGGCTGACCCATACCCACGGGGCCAAGTACAGAGCATGACCGAAGCTGAAGGGCGTGTAGTATCTGCCATCCACCCCGAGCTGTGCCTGCCTTATGTTGAGATCTTCCTGCGGCGAGGGAACATCGAATCCTCCGTGATCGACGAAACTCCGGGCCATATGGTAATAGCACAGTTCGTCAGCGACGAAGAGATGGCCCGATGAAGTCGCGGCAAGAAGCAGCCAAGTGCCCAGGAATAAGAAACAGGCGGTCGGCAAAACCGGTCGATGCTGCACCGCACAGACTGTACCACGAAGTGCCGTTCACCGAAACGCAATAGCTTAATCGAAACCCTGGTGGTTGAGTGACGCGCCCGCCTTCTGGGCGCGTTGTACCGAAACCCGCGCCACGCCTCAACCGCTCGTACATCTTTCGCCCCACGAACGCCGGGCAGGAGAGCACGGGGTTTCGATACACCGCAAAAAACGCGGCACTCAACCGCCGTGCTCTCCCGACCCGGACCGCCGAACCAGCGCTGCGGGGCAGTTGAGCGCTGCGTCTTTTATTGTGGCCGGACTCTCCAGTCCGGCACCGTGCCCCTTTTGCAGAAAATCTACATTTCCGGCAACTTGCGGCACGCCGGAAGTATGCAGGGAAAGTAGTTCAGGGGTAAAGCGTTTTAAGCGACACCCCGGAAATGGGGAGAGAAACAGCCCCGCAAGTTAGTAAGGGTGCGCGGGTTTTTCCCCCGCTCCTCTTCATAGCGGGCCTTTAGGCAGTCTTTAGAGCCTGCGTGGCCTCATGAGGTCAACACCGCTGAATTGATCGATTTAAGCCCCGTCCCAGAAGGCGGAACTACAAACCCGGACCCTGGCGGTTGAGTGAGTCGATTTTTCGACGGTGCGACATCGGCGTAAGAGTCCCGAAATTCGGGAGTATAATCGCCCTTCGTCATTTCGAGGAGCCGATGATCATTTCAGTACTCGTCTCACTTGTCGTCGTGGCCGTCACTGCCTGCGGTGCCTGGTCCACTGCCCGGCTGCTGTTCGGGCGGGTTTGGTCGTTTCCACATCCGGCGCTTCGAGTCGCGACGCTTGCCTGCCTCGGGTTGCTTCTCTGGTCGCACTTCATCTTCGGTCTTACCTGTGCGCATGTCGCAAGACGCGCCGTCTTTCTGGGACTGCTCGCCATTCTCGGTGCCTTGACTGCGATCGAAATTGTCCGGGCAAGCAGAGCAACGAGCGTCAGGACCGCAATTCGCTCCTGCCGGAAAGGCCGCTGGCTTGTCCTGCTTCCGGTCGCTCTCTACTTTGGCTGGCTGGCAGCCGCCGCAACTCTTCCGCCGACGGCAACTGACGAACTTGTCTATCACTTGGAAGTTCCGAAAACGATACTGGAAGTCGGCCGTCTGCCGTTCTTTCGCGATAACGTCTACGCCTATTGTCCTCAGTTCGGCGAGATGCTTTACCTCTTTGGCATCGCTGTTGGCGGCGAAATTGCGGCCAAGTTGTTCCATGTTTTATTCGCCGCCCTATTGGGACTTGCCGTATTCGGGTTCAGCCGGCAGGTTCTCGATCGATCTTACTCCGCACTTGCCTGCGTGCTCTTCCTGTCAGTTCCCTCAGTGGTACTTATCAGCTCTTGGGCGTACGTCGATCTGATGTTTTCGGCTTTTACATTTCTGGCGTTGGTGGCGCTCCTCGACTTCTTTGAAAGCGAAAGAAAAGCATCCCTGGTGCTGGCTGCCGTATTGGCAGGCGGAGCATGTTCAGTTAAATATACCGGACTTCAATATCTTCTGCTCCTCCTGCTGCTGCTTCTCATTTATCAATTGAGGGCAAGACTGCGCACTGGTCCGGTCGTCACCGTCGTCTTTCCCGTGCTCGCTATAGGAATCGCCTCGCCATATTATCTCCGGAATCTGGTCTTCACAGGGTGGCCCCTTTTCCCTTTTGAGCTTCCTCTGTTCACCTTGTCAAGCGAGATTTCATGGGACAGCTACCGCGCGGCCTTGTTCCTAAGATTCCTTACTGATTACGGTGCCGCTTTTACGGACACGCTCGCCGGCCGATTACTCGGCCCGGTCCTGGTTTTCGTTAAGGCCCGCTTCTCCGATCCGCATGCCTATGACGGCTTCGTGGGACCCGTTTTTCTGTTGATACCCGCCTTGTGGTGGCGGATTCAATCTCCGCCGGCAAATTTGCGACGGCTTGCCTGGTTTTCGGTGTTCTTTTTCGTCTACTGGACGATGACCTCGCAGCAGGTCAGGTTTCTCATCCCGGTCCTTCCGGGAATGGCGGTGCTATTGGCTTTCGCGCTGAAGGCGTGGGGCAGCCGTTCTCTCGCAGGGGTTGCTTGGCTCCTGGCTGCAGCCGGATTTGTGGTTGGGCTTAATCAAACCCTGAAGCTCGATCCGCTCCCTTACTGGATCGGAACCGAATCCAGAGAAGCTTACCTGTCACGCATAGTTCCCGCGTATGATGCTTACCAGCAGGCCGACAAGATTGTGGGCCAGCACGGAAAAGTGTTCATGGTCTGCTCGTCCAACCTTCTTTATTATTTCAACTCTCCGGTTCGTTCCGATTATGTGTTTGAAGCTTATGAATTCGCCAAGGCTGTGAGCCAGGCCAACTGCGCGAACGACATACAGGCTTTTCTCCGTTCTCAGAGCGCCACACATCTGTTCATGAACGAGTTCATCCTGACTCATCCGAAGGCAGGACTTCCGCCGAACGATCTGGAGAAACTGCGCGAATTTCTCTCCTCATCGGCCAGAGAGCTTTATCACAAGAACGGTTTCCGGCTGTTTGAGCTGACAGCTTTGAACCATATTGGCTGACTGTTCGCCCGCAAAGCCCTATAATCCGTGGTCGCCATGGACAAACCGTGGGTTACCTGGGTATTGTTCGCCCTGCTCGCTCCCGCGTATCTGCTGCCCCTCTCATCGGGTGCCGTGGGTACATTTCACGACGATGGTATCTACGTTGTAACGGCAAAGGCCATCGCGGAGAGAGGCAGGTACGTGATCGAAAGTCTGCCCGAAGAGCTTGAACAAACCAAGTATCCGATCCTGTTCCCTTTAATACTCGCCGGCGTCTGGCGCCTGATTCCCTCCTTTCCAGCTAACGTACCGGCTTTGAAACTTGTCCCGCTGGCCGCTATGGTTACCTGGCTGATTTTTATCGTTCTCCTGATCAGGAGAATCGGGGGAACGAAAACAGAAGCGAGAACGATTGCTCTATTCGTTTTCGTTTCGCCATGGAGCCTGTAC
>DAOTAI010000135.1:0-11458 GCA_035593865.1 Acidobacteriota bacterium | reverse complement strand
CCCGGTTGGCGCCCGCTTTCTGGAAATCGCTCCCCAGCCGGTCCGACCAGTCCTCGAACTTGCCGTTACCCTGGTTGTGATAGAAAAAGCAGGGTTCGCGATACTTGGCCTGTGGGTTATAAAGTTCGGAATTGTCGAGCACATGCGACCCGAGGGCTAGGATGTCTTTCCACCCATCGTTATCCCAGTCCATGAACTTGGTGCTCCAACCGCTGTGCGGAGCCGAAAAGACCGAGATTTTCGAAGGATAGCCTACATCCTGGAAAAACCCGTTACCGAGATTCAGGAAAAGAGCGAAGCATTCAGTCACGAGGTCGGTGTAAAACAGATCGGGAAAGCCGTCGTTGTCGAAATCCTTGAGATCACAACCCATTCCCGATACAAACGTCCCCGCCTCGTTGGCGTATACCCCGGCTGCCAGGGCCACCTCCTCGAACCGCCCCGACCGATTGTGGAGCAGGAAATTGCCGGCGCGGTCGTTGGTGATGAAAATGTCCATCCAGCCGTCGTTGTCATAATCGCCGGTTACAACCCCCATCCCCTTTCCAGCATGGGCAGCGATTCCGGTAGCTTCGGAGACATCCGTAAAGGTTCCGTCTCGATTATTTCTGAAAAGGACGTTGGGCAGCGGCTCAAATTCGTCGGGACGACAGTAGTTGCGCCACCCCGTCTTACGGACGCCACAGTAGTAGTCGCCGTGTTCTTCGAAAGTCCAATGGAAGTAATGAGTGACAAACAGATCCAACCACCCGTCATTGTCGTAATCAAGCCAGCAGGCGCTAGCCTTGAAAGGATGGCGGGTCTTGCCGACACCTGCCGCCCGGGTAACGTCTTTGAAAGTTCCGTTGCCCTGGTTTCGGTACAGGACGTTATCCCCGTAGTTGGTTACAAAGACGTCCACAAAACCGTCGTTGTCGAAATCGCCGATTGCCACGCCCTGCGGGTATCCGACAACATCGGCCCCTTCCAGTCCAGATCCGCTGGTCACGTCTGTAAATTTGAGATCCCCATCGTTTCGGTACAGCCGATTCCACGAATCGGCACTCGTCCTTCGGTGCCCGGGTGAGGGAGCGCCGTTCAGAAACAGGAGATCGACGAGGTCGTCATTGTTGAAATCCAGGGCAGCAACCGCGCCTCCCATGGTCTCAAACGGGAACTTCTGGGGGGTGGCGAAGTTGTTTTGGCGGAAGCGAAGTCCGGCTCGCTCAGCAAGTTCCTCTACTTCAAACGGAACAGAATTAATCAGAAAACTGAAATACACCCAGAAAAACAGCATTTTCTTTGGTTCAGAGCACCAGACCCATAGGGCGTTTCAGCAAAAACGCAAAAATCAGCGACAGCACCAAAAAACCCACCACCCAGTTTATCTCCCAACCTCCGAGGCGAATCTGCGCAGGCGGGTAGTCGATTTCGATTCTGCTGATGCCAGCCGTCGTTGGAAGCGGAGCTTCCCGGCTGTTTTGAAAGCCCGCCAGCAGACCGGTGCCGGAAAGACTCCGGGCCGCCCAGGCAACCCGCTGCCCACTGACAAGGACCCGTTTCCGGAAGTGATCAGGCTGCGCACCCCCCAGCACGAGTTCCAGATCGTGTTCGCCCTCGGCCAGGGCCCGAATTCGCCAATCCGCCCGGTTCTCATCCACAATGCGAAGGGCCGGCGTTTCAACCTCCACGCCATCATCGGCGGCAAGACGGACGTCACCAAGCCGCCTAACTTCTTCAGGCTTCACGAAAACGGACAGCACGGCAGCCTCTCCAACCCGCAGCGGCCGCGAGGAAAACCAAGGCTCCAAGGCGATTAGGAACCAGGCCAGGACGGGAAGAGTCACGAGCAGGGGCTTAACCAGATGTTTCAGATAAACCAGGTTGTAACGCAGGATTTGTTTTTCGGCCTGCCAGATGACCGAGACATCGTGACGGAAGAGTCTGAGTTCGAGAAAGTGGGCATGGATGCGGTCCTTGGTCTGGCGGAGCTGGTCCTGGTTTGAAAACCAGCGAAAGGCTAACAAGAGAATCAAGCTCGCCAGAAGCGATACCAGGGCCAGCGGGACCAGGGGGTGCAGCGCGGCGAAAGGCGCCAAAATCCAGTCAAAGGGCTTGGCCAGAATTCGCTCTAATTGCCACACCATCATCATTTTTTCATTTGACGAGGGAGATGATCAACCGCCGAGGTCGGACCGTCGAGGGTCCGGCCAAGGCACGCCGGAGGCGTGCGCTCGAGTTTGGCGAAAAATACGCATGTCTATAAAACAGGACAATGCACACTCGCAACCCCGCTACCAGCCGAGCTTGCGAGCACAACGGTCAGGCTTGCGAGCGGCAGGTTGAGGCGAGGCGCAGCGGTTGAGTGACTCGCCGTTTTGTGGCGAGTTGTATCGAAACCCCGCGCCACGCCTCAACCGCCGTGCTCTCCCGGCCCGCTCACCCCGAGCTTGACCGGCATGCGCAGACTCTCCATTTGGCCTGTCGCTTGTCCGGACAGCGGCGTGCTTGTTCTAGCGCTTATGGCCTGAAGGGATTGCGTATCGTGCACAATACGCAGCCCTCCCCAGGTTGTGAAACGGAATCTTTCATTGTATCCATGACTTGCTTACAACCTGGGATGGCTTGCCCGAGTGCACCCCTCCGACCCGATGCTTTCAGGGTTGGTTATTTGCGGCCCGTTGACCCAGGGTAGGCCGCAAAAAACACGGCCAACCCTTTGCTACCCGACCCTTTCAGGGCATAAGCCCTAAAATAATCACACAGGTGTTTGTCCCGTAGGGACAAGGCAAGATAGCCCAGGGTACCGTTTTTCAGGTACCCTGGGTCACTCGATTTCGTTTTAATCGGTTCCCTGAAAGGGAACAGCAAGGGGCACAACCGAGGCGAATTTGCTCTTCCCCTTCAGGGAAGGGATACAACATCGAACTGTGCGATTTCTTATTCTAGCGCTTATGCCCTTTCAGGGTCGGACCTACGTCCGGTGCCCTGCCCAACTCCCAGATCCGGCCTGAATAACCCGGGCGCGCCACTCACTCCAGAACAAATCGAGTCTCGGCCGAGACGCCGGTGACGACGTCTTGTACTTTCAAAGTGTACTCGCCCGGCGGGTCATTGAGCGCGGAGCGAAACACGACTTTTCCACCGTCGCCATCAACCAGAACGTTGCGTGCATAAATGGGAAGGAATCGCCCGTCCGGGCCGAGGAAATGGCACCTGATGAGTGACTTGCCCTGACGGGACGGTGAGAGTGCGAAAGACAACGCCTCTCCTCGCTTGCCAGCACTCGGGCCGTCGAGGGAGAGTTCCGGTCGGGACTCAGCCAGGCCCAAAATCACCGCCTCGCCCTCTGCCAGCTTCACCCGGACGCGGTCGCTGTTCCCGAAATAATGTCCGGAACGGGCGTCAGTCACGTGAAAGCGCCCGGGCAAAAGCACTTGAACGACCTGCTCCCCACCTTCCTCGCCTTGCTCAAACCGCGTGACGCCATCCGCGCTAAAACGTTCGGATGCCGTCTTCACCTCGGAAAGGATGCCCATTACGCGGTTCGATCCAAACCCGTACCTGACAATAGCCGTCCGGCTTAGCGGCTTGCCGGAACTGTCGACGACTGTGACAGCGGGCCGGATTCCGAGATGGGACAGGATTCCGCTCAAGAAAGCCTGATAGGACGTCCCTCCATCGTCTTTTCGACGCGACTCGGGATACTTGTCCAATAGAAGGTTCAGATAAACGGCCCAGCCTTTGTTTACCGGACGCACGATTCCGAACGGCTCCGATCCGTTCATAAGGAGGGGCTTTCCGCTTGTGGTCCTGGATATCCCCCCGCTGGGAGCAAGCCCCCGCACCCGTTCGATATCCAGTCCCCAGGCCTGACCTTCGGGTGTTACGGTGAGTGAACCGCTAGACTTCGCCCTAGTCAAAGACGACTCGGTTTCGACACCAAAGAAATCATCCACAAAGGACGGCTTCTGCCATGTACAGTGTTCGTCCATCAGTCCTGGGGTCCGATCGGCCAGAACAACGCCGCCGTTCTCGACGAATTCACGGATGGCCTTGGTCTCCTCCGGCGACAACGCGAGTGAAAAGGGAAGAATCAAGACTTTGAAGCCTCGCTTTTGCAGGTCGCCACGCTCGATTTGTTCGGATGCCAGGAAGTCGTACGAATAGCCCAGGTCGGACAACAGCTTCGTCCAGCCGTCGCGGTTCACCGGGAAATTGACGTCTACCTTCTCGTCGTCCTCGTCATCGCCGCGCCGGGGGTGATAGCCGAGGATCGTGGCGGCATGAACCGACGGGAGCGAGTAATGGATGGCTATCAGGTCACTCTCACGTTGGGCCTCCATCAACAGCTTGCCGATTCCCTCAAAACGGAGGGCTGAAAAGGCCTTCCCCATGTCCCGCCCCGACTTCGAGAAGGTGAAATCGGGATTGAAAACCGAATAGCTCCAGAACAGGTTCGGATACAGGACGTTGTTGAAAGCAGCCGACCATATTTCGTGCTGAACGGCTCTGCCGCTTCTGCCATAACCCGTCCAGAATCCGACCATTGATCCTGGCTTGGCGAACGAACGGTGAAAATCCCACTGGTTGCCGCCGCTGTACGACAGGAAATGATCGATAATCTGATCAAGCCGATACCAGTCGCAACCGTTATAGGCGTTGGTCACCTGCGTGCCCGACACGGCAATATGGCCGTCCGGGTCCCCTTGCACGACGGCGTCCCGGACGACCTTATAGGCGTTAGCGAATGAAATCTCCATGTAGGTGCGATGGTCAGCCCAAGGGGCGAAGCGGCCGGTCTTACGGGCTTCTTCAGTCGTATAAGGAACCACCTGGGACCACTCTTTGAACTCGGTGCCCCATTTGCGGTTGAGCGCCTCGAGCGAACCGTACTCACCCTGCAGCCATTTCCGGAAGTTGGCGAGCGTATGCGGCCCCCAGCAGAAATCCACGTTGTCGGTGTACGACGTGAGCGAACCCTCATCACCCACGAAGTAATAGTCCATGTTGTAAACCGCTTTGTTGCGTGCGGCGGTGCGAGAGAGAGACGCCAGGATCTCCAGGACCGCAGGATCGTCAAGAGACGGCGTGCGAACGAGGAAGCGCTTGTCCCCGGTCCGACGGTACAACTCTTTCTTTGTCAGGTACTCCAACGAATCGAAATCCCCGGTCTTCTGGAATTCCTCGATTGCCTTTTCCAGGGCTGCGGGCTCGGTCGGACCGCGGTCGTACCAGTAGACGCCGAAATATCCATGCGGCAGGTCCAGGTCGTTGTTCACACCCGGACCCCAGGTAAAACCGGTATCCATAGCGAGGCCGCGCAAGAGATTTTGACGCACCGAAGTAAAGAAATGTCGCGAGCCGCCGAAAGAAAGGAGCCCTTGGTATTCGCGCTGGCGTCGCTGGCGTTGACCCACCATAACCGGCTTGGCCCTCAACTGATCGACGATCCGGCCTTTGTCGTCCAGCAACTCAGCCACCAGCCGGGCATTTTTTCCGATGAAGTGCTCTGTCGGGCAGTAAAAGGACTTCCGACCGCGAGCAGGCGCAGACTGCCGGTGGATTAGCCGGCCCAGCTCATCCCACAGGGAAATCCGCATCTGCAGGCCCGAAGTGTTACCGGAAACAGCGGTCTCGACACCGATCAGGTCGCCCTCGCGGTAAACCTCGGAGTTCGGTCTAACCTGGCGAATCCGGGCCTGCTGTGGAAGCCCCCGTACTGACGAGCCCGAGGCAAGAGCTACGCCACTTCCCGGTTCGCGGACCACCAGGTTGACGATCTGCCTGCCGCCCGCGTATTCATCCGGCAACAAGTCGGAGATCTCAAAGGTCGTAGTCGTTGTTCCCTTCTTAATTGACCGACGGAAGCTCGATACCTTCTGCTTCTCTTCGAATTCACTTCCCGCATGAAACTCAAGTTCAACCTCGGCCTGTCTGCCGGCTCTTACCTGGACCTCGAGTTTTCCGTCAGAAGTCGCGGCCATCGATTCGACAGTAAAATCCGAGTCGCGGCCGGCTGCCCAGCGCAGGCATCGAGCCAGTAATGAGTAGTAGTACTCCCAGTAGTTCCAGTAGATTCGGGAAGCGACAGGATCCACCGCCTCGGGGATATATCCCTCTTCCACGTACGCCAAACTGACAACCCGGCCTTTCCCATATTGCTTGACAGCCAGGACCGGGTGTCCACCCGCCTGGATCAGCACCTGCCCGGCAGGCTCGTATTTGTAGATTCGGCAGCCTTCGACAGCGGCGGGAAGAAGTTCGAAGGCGAAACCATCGGTAATTGCGTGGGGCGCTGCTTTCTCCCAGCGCGCCTTGGTAATCGCCTCCAGGTTCAGTTGCGGATAACCTCCGCTCCCGACCGGGTCATCCGGACAATTCACGAGAGGAGAGACCTCCCAAATACGCTTGTCGCCAACGGTTTCATCTCCTTTGAAGGGATGCCCGGCCACATCCCCGACAAAGGGGTGAATCAGAACCAGTCCGGCGCCTTCCTGGACACGCCTGAGAATCGCGTCTCGGGAAGCGCGAGTCAGCCGCGACCAGCCGTTTAATCCGGGCAGGAGAATCACGTCAAACTTGTCGTCGGAAGTCAGGTGTCGCTCGACGTAACCATAGACCGTCTGGAAGTCATCGCGATCACCGCGAAACTCGTGCCCGTAGAAGTCCCCGATTCCCCAGCAGTTTACGTCCCAGTTGCGATCGATCGACACCGTGATCGGCTCAAGAGCGACGCGCTGCATCAGCTCAATCAGGTCTCGTCCCTCGGCAATAGGCACGATGCAGAAAGCTTTTAGCGGCCCCCCGGCCAACGGTTTTGCCCAAGGGATATGTGGCGTGACCACCTCAGTTGAGTAGGTAATGTCGTTCTTAGGAAAATCCGCGGCTGCCAGGGACAACCCGCAGGCAAGAAACAGCAAGACACAAACAACTTTTTTCATTAGTACTCTCATGACCGAGAAATCGCCGGGGCACCCCGGCGGAGTCAACTCTTTAAGAAGCGGCGAAAAAATCGGAGTTCTTATCCGCGTAGTCCGCGTAATCCGTGCTATCCGTGGGCCTGACGCCCGCGGATAGCGCGGATAGCGCGGATAACACGGATAGACCCGTTTTCCTACATGTCCTCACTGACTGGCGGCAAAGGCCTCGACGTCCTGGCGCGACGAACGTGCGGAGACACCTCCGACGAACAGGCAACTGCGGGCAGCGGCAGCATTGGCAAAAACAGCTGCTTCCCGCACTCCTTTTTCACCTTCCAGCCGCTCAAACAGAAACGCCGCGTCGAACGTGTCTCCCGCCCCGGTGGTATCCACAACCTCGACCGGAATACCGCTTACATGCACGAGTTGGCCGCTGTCATATAGATACGCGCCTGCCCCGCCCGCCTTAACCACCGGACAGGCGGTCCGGGCGCGCAGCCAGTCAAGTGCCCCCTCGACGGTCGAAGCCTTGGATATGGACAGCGCCTCGTCCTGGTTTACAAACAAATAATCGAGTAAAGGGAGCCACTCTGACATGTACTCCCAGCGCTCACTCGCATCCCACTGCGGATCGAGTGAACAGGTCACGCCGAGGTTCTTCGCCAATTGCAACAACCTGGTGATCTCAGGGCGAAACCGCGTCTGCTGATAGGGTCCGGCGAAGTGAACATGGTTGACTTGGCTGAAGACAGCCTCATCCACATCCGCTCCAGAGAACTCGGCGATCGTCCCAGGATAAGTGACCTGGCTCCTGGTGTTCTGGTAAATGAGATTAACCGTAACACCGGTTCTAACCTTGTCCGTTCGCCTGATAAAGCTGGTATCGATCCCGAACTCCTTCATCCCCGCGATCATGTAATCACCATAGGCATCGTTGCCGGCGAGACCGAGAAAGGAGATCCGTCCCCCCAGGGAAGCGTAAGCACAAGCAAAAATGGCGGCTGAACTCCCCATGGTGATCTCAAACGACTCGCACGTGATTTCCCGGTCGACCTGTGGAAGCGATGCCAGCCCACCCATCATGATGTCGACGTTTATGTCTCCAATCGCAAGGACATGTTTCGGCATAATCAGCTCAATTCTCTTAAGGGTTCAGGGGCAAAAACGAGTCATCTTCCGGCCGTCCGTCCGGTAAAGACCAACTCGCCGAACATGCTCGGCATATGGAAATCGGGACGCATGGTGGGCGACCAGGCAAGACCGGCCTTGGCCGGCTTGCTCTCGACCCGGTACAGATTGAGTCTCCATCGATCTCCCGCCTTTGGCGGACGGTTGGCCGCGGTCACGACGTCCTCGAACGGCAAAGCGATCTCACACGTCCAGCCCTTGTCTCCAGGCTTTCCGTCGACCGTTCCGTCGACTTGGACGGCCCATTTCAGCCGGTTGCTGTTCCAGGATTCGTAGGGGATAGGCTTGCGGATATCCAAGAGGAAAATGTCGAGCATAGCGCCCAGGGGATTGACCTCCAGCTCGATGTAACTGGGGTGATTCGGGTCTGCCTGAACGAACACCTCGAACACTTCTTCTTCCCACAAATGCATGTCCCGTTTGGCCCGGGTGGACCAGATGTTCTCGTCACGGCAGCGGTAGGCAAAGTAGACGAAATCATCATCATAGGTAATCCAGGCCTCGGTCTCCAGCGCCGAGGGTCGGCCGCTCGAGTTCTCGCGGAAAGGCCCGACCGGCGCCACAGACTTCCAGACCGCCTCGTCCAGGCGACCGTCAACCTGGATAGCCACCGGACTCTTCAAAGCTTCATAAACGGGCGCGGGAGTGCTTTGAGCCGCGCTCAAACCGCACAGAAATAAAGAAACAAAGAGAATAGAAAAGAACTTTCCTGTTCGAGTCATTGGTCCTCCCAGGATGGCTGTCTTAAACGATGATCATCTCAATTCCAAGGGCCTCCAGTTCTCGCACGTATCGCGGGTCGACCCCCGAATCCGTGATGATGCGTCGCGCCTGATCTACCGGACAAATGACGGCCAGGCTGCGCCTGCCGAACTTGCTCGAGTCGGCAACCACTATCGTTTCCTTCGAAATACGAATCATCTGGTGGTTTACCCTTGATTCCAGGAGGTTCGGCGTGGTGTAACCGAACTGGGGATCAATCCCGTCCACGCCCAGAAACATGATGTCCGCGGTCAGGCCTCTTAAGACATCTTCCGCGAGATGGCCGACAACCGAAAGCGAATTGCGTCGAAGGACACCGCCGGTAAGAATGATCTCCACCCCCGGGCTGTCCGTCAGCTCCACAGCTATGTTTAACGCATTTGTAATGACTGTAAGGTTTTTCAGCGGCTTAATCGCCCGCGCGACAGCGGTCGTGGTTGACCCGGAATCGAGCACGACGCAATGACCAGAACTCACGAACGTAGCCGCTTTGGCAGCTATTGCAGCCTTCTCGGCGGTGTGCAACTGGGCTTTTTCGCCAATTTGTCGGTCGAGCAGTGTCGATTCCGCCTTGACCGCTCCGCCGTGCGCGCGCAGCACCAAACCTTCCCTGGCCAGGGAATTCAAGTCGTTTCGGACGGTGACGGGAGAAATCGAAAGCTCTTCAGCCAGCTGCGAAACCAACACTCGCCCTTCTCTGTTCAGTTTCTCCAGGATAATCCTGCGCCGCTCTTCGTTCAGGTGCCGATCGACGGGCTCGGCTCTCGTTTGACTCATGTCGTCTCCTCTTCAGACGGTATGCGTTGGGCTTAATAGCAGATAGCGATACCGCACGCAAGTCATCCGACAATCAGCAGTAATCGACTGTCCTATCTTAAAGGGGAAAGCCGGTAAATGAAAGGACAAATGACAAATTTAGTGACAAAACGACATGAATCGAATATGAAAGAAGGCAGGTGGGAGGCGCGATTGGAGGCAAGTAAGGAGGCAATGAAGTAATGCCCGTTCAAGGCGAAGAAATCGACGCAAGGCTTCAGGCGTACTTGGACGCCCGGATTTCCGAGGCATCCGGGTGGCAAGAGATCGAGACTTCGGTCCGACACCGATCAGGGTCACAGACGGCGTATACGCCCCGGGAAATCCTTCAGCAACCGTGGGTGTGGCAGGAATCGGCTGCGATGGTGGCCGAAAAGATGGATCGGCTGGCGGAAATTGTGGACAAAGTCAGTCATATCTACCTGACCGGCGCCGGGTCCTCTTATTACGTTGGCAAATGCCTCGAAATCCCGCTGAGAATTCGGCTGCGTCGTCCTGTCTTCGCCGTCCCGACCACCGATCTCATTTTGTCGCCTGAACGATACCTTGACAGCTCCGCCCGGGGGCTGGTCATCTCTTTCTCTCGTTCCGGCCGGAGCCCCGAGAGTTTCGAAGTCGAGCGGGCTGTCCGCTCCAGTTTCCCAGGCTACCAACAGCTTCTGATCACGTGCGACCCGGACAGCGAATTGTCAGTGCATTTCTCGAAAATTCCGAACGGCTCCGCGCTTTCCGTTCATCCCGCCTCGTGTGATAAGGGACTGGCCATGACGAGTTCCTTTACGAGCATGGTGATAGCGGGGCAGGCTCTGGCGTTTCTCGGCCAGCGGGAGCAATACCTGGAACATGTCAAGGAACTGGCCAACCTCGCAGCGCACGTCCTGGCCCGGGCAATCGATGCGATCAGCGGCGCGAAATCCAACGGAATCCGCAGAGCCTGCATCCTCGGCAGCGGCGCTCTTTACGGCGCTGCTCTAGAGGGCGCCCTGAAGATCCTGGAGCTCAGCGACGGTCAAATCCCGACACTGGCAGAGACTTATCTCGGAGTCCGGCACGGACCACTCAGCTTCGTCGATTCGCACACTCTGGTGGTTTATCTGGTTTCATCACACCCTACCGCCCGCAAGTATGAGAAGGATTTAATGCAGGAGTTGCGCAACAAGCACCTGGGGATCCGCCAACTGGCGGTCGGGTGCCGGCTCTCGGAGCTCGATGGCCTTTTCGAGGGGATCGACCTCCCCTGCCCGTCCAACCCGATTCCGGACGACCTTCGCCCGCCCCTTGACGTGATTCTCCCGCAGGTGCTGGCGCTGAGGATGAGCCTTGCGGCCGGTTTGAATCCCGACAATCCAAGCAACCGGGGCGCTATCAGCCGGGTGGTGCAGGGCGTGACCATTCATGCGGATCGCTGACGGCCAGGCCGTGCTTTTCACGGGCCGGCCGCAGGCGGTTCGGTGATCTTCAAGAGGCGATCGACCTCGACGTTTTCCAGTCTCTGGCGCTTGCCGCCCGGCCAGGTGATTTCAATCGATTTCACGCGATCGCTCGCGCCCAGGCCAAAGTGCACGCGCGGGTCGCTTGAAGAAGCGAACCCAACCGAGGTAGTGGCGTGATTCCACAGTTTCCGTCCATCCTCGGTTTCGACGCATATTAGGGCGCCCAGGCCGTTACGGTTGGCCTGCCGGCCTTCCAACCGGATGAGCAGCCAGTGTCCACCCGCTGTTTGGTTGCGGTAGATCTCGGGCCGGTCTCCGAGGGCGGTGACCACCAGGTCAAGCCGGCCATCGTTATCC